>JANNFM010000014.1:0-2676 GCA_031379795.1 Alphaproteobacteria bacterium | reverse complement strand
GGTCCCCCTCCCCCGACGGGAGAGGAGAATGCGCGCTGCCATCTTCCGCCACCTCAACCCCCCGATGGTTCCCCATCCAGGCCTTGATCACCTCCGGGTCGTCCACCGTCGCACTCAGCCCCACGCGGCGCATCCCCGGCGCCAGCACCTGCAACCGCGCCAGATCCAGCGCCAGCAGATCCCCGCGCTTTGACGAATGCAGGCTGTGAATCTCGTCCAGGATCACGCACCGCAGATCTTCGAAGAACAAGCGCGCCCCTTCCCATGCGCACAGCAGGGCCAGCTGTTCCGGTGTGGTCAGCAGGATGTCCGGCGGCTTGATCCGCTGGCGCTGGCGCCGCGCAATGCCGGTGTCGCCGGTGCGGCTCTCGGCCACGATTTTCAGGCCCATCTCGGCGATGGGCGCACCGAGGTTACGTTCCACATCCACCGCCAGCGCTTTCAGGGGCGAGATATAGATCGTGTGCAGGCGACGCGGCGTGTTGGCCGGGGGGCGTTCCGACAGGTCGATCAGGCTGGGCAGGAACCCGGCCAGGGTCTTGCCGCCGCCGGTGGGCGCGATCAGCAGGGCGTCGCGACCGGCCCGACCCTTGGCCACCATCTCCAGCTGATGCGCGCGCGCGGCCCATCCACGCCCGGCGAACCAGTCGCGGAACGCGGGCGGCAACAGGTCGTCGGCGGATCCGGCGGCGTCAGCCATAGGGGACCTTTAGCACGTTCTTGTTCCGTTTCACTGGCGCTCAAAGCGAATTCGGGTTGAGTACTGCGTCATGAAAACCAGTCTTGCCGCGTTGGCCACCATCCTGCTCTGCGCCTGCTCATCGCCGTCCGCCAGCGTCGGTGCACCTGCGCCCGTTCGCGATGCCGCGGGCTTCCCCGCCGCCGACCGGCCCGTCGCCGGGATTGTTTCGCCGGAGTGGTCGAGCGGTCCCGACCGCGACGCCGCCGATGAGTCCGGCCAGCTGATCCGTGCGCTCGGCATCCGATCCGGCATGGTGGTAGCCGACATCGGCGCGGGGTCCGGCTATCACACCCTGCGCCTGTCGCCCGCGGTGGGCTCTGAGGGACTGGTGTACGCCGAGGACATCGTGGAGGCCTATGTCGCTGGCCTGCGCCGCGAGGCCGAACGTCGAAAACAGACGAACGTTCGCATTGTCATCGGGACGACGGATGACCCCAAGCTGCCCGCAGCCGCCATGGACCGCGCCGTGCTGGTTCACATGTACCATGAGATCGAGAGCCCCTATGCGCTGCTCTGGAATCTGGCGGCGGCCATGAAGCCCGGAGGGCTCGTCGGCGTGATCGACCTGGATCGCAAGATCGAGAACCACGGCACACCGCCCGCCCTGCTCAAATGCGAGTTCGAGGCGGTGGGCTATCGCCGCGTCTCCCACGTCGATATGGCCGGCGGCACGGGCTATATCGCAATCTTCGAAGCGCCGAAGATCCGCCCGAAACCGGCCGACGTCATGCCGTGCAAATCCAGGCCGTAGGCCGTCAGGCCGCCCGTGCCGAATCCCAGACACCGTCCCAGCCGGCCAGGGGCGGGGTCTCCGCCAGGATGCGCGCGCGCTCCAGCATCAGCCCGGACGCCACGTCGCCCGGCGCGGCCGTAAGCGCGGTCTCAAACGCGACGATCGCCGCATCCCATTCTCCGACGACCAAGGCCCTGCGACCGCTTGAATAGGCTTCGAGCGCTGGCTTGCTCAGGGGCGCATCGGCGGTCACGACCTGAAAGATCTTGGATGGCTGCACGCGGCCCCGCACCCGGATGATGTCCAGTTCGCGCAGCAGGTGCTCGCCCGCAACGGCCTTGGCCGTATCCTCGCAGATGACGATCCCCACGCCATAGGTCTTTGTGATCTTCTCCAGCCGGGACGCCAGATTCACGGAATCGCCGATCACAGTATAGTCCATGCGCTTGGGCGAGCCGATGGTTCCGGCCACCACCTCGCCGCTGGCGATGCCCACGCCCAGTCGCAGATTGACCCCGCCACGCGCCGCGCGTCGGGCGTTGATGGCCACCAGCATCGCCGACATCGCCACGGCGCTGTCGACCGAATTCAGGGGATCGCGATCCGATGAGATGGGCGCGCCATAGACGGCCATCAGGGCGTCGCCCATGAACTTGTCGAGCAGGCCGTCTGACGAGGCCACCGCTTCGAACAGCTCAGTGAAAATCTCGTTCAGCATGTCCACAGTGCCGCGCGGACCCAGCTGCTCGGCCATGCCAGTGAAGCCGCGGATATCGGCGAACAGCACGCTGGCGCGGCAGGCGGCGCCAAACAGCAGTTCATCCTCGCGTCCCATGATCTGGTCGACGACGTTCTGGGTCATGAAGCGGCGCATGGCACCCTGCATGCGTTTGCCCTCGCTGATGTCCTCCACGATGATCAGCAAGCCGGCCTGTTCGCCTTCATCGGCCATCAGCGGCACGATCGAGATGTTGGCCGAGATCGTCTCTCCGCGCATCGTCACCATGTCGGCGTCCAGGAAGGACTTGGGGTTGCCGGTCGCCCCGGCCAGGGTGATCTCTGACGAGAGCCAGGGATTGTTCGCCGCCCAGGCCCTCTGGGTTTCGGGCTCGGCGGCCGCCTCGGGTTCCACGCCCAGGATGGCGCAGGCCGCCGGATTCAGTTTCACCACGCTGGCTTCGCGGTCGAGGGTGATCACGCC
>JANNFM010000013.1:0-2759 GCA_031379795.1 Alphaproteobacteria bacterium | reverse complement strand
GGTCCCCCTCCCCCGACGGGTGAGGAGAGGTGGTCCGGATGCCCGCGCCAAATTTCCCACCCTCGACGACCCGCACCCCGCTAAGACACCCCCATGAACCCCTGGATCCATCTCGACACTGCGCAAATCCCCGGCGGGGGTGAACTGAAGCTCATGCAGCGGGGGCAGGATTTCTCGATCATGTCCGGCACGATCGAGCTGATGAACAGTCGCCTCTCCGGGTCGGAGATCGCCCTTGCCAACCTGGCCTGGGCGAAGATCCAGGACCGCAAGGCGCCGCGCATGCTGATCGGGGGGCTGGGGATGGGCTTCACCCTGCGCGCGGCGCTGGCCGATCTGCCGAAGGACGCGAGCATCACCGTGGCCGAGCTGGTGCCGCAGGTGATCACCTGGGCCAAGGGGCCGCTGGCGCATCTGTACAATGGTGCGCTGGGGGACAAGCGCGTCATCCTGCGTCAGGCCGATGTCGCCCAGCTGCTGGCCGACGCCAGTCCGCCCTACGACGCCATCCTGATGGACACCGACAACGGCCCCGACGGCCTGAACCGCGACGCCAACGACAGCCTCTATTCCGTCAGCGGTCTGGCGGTGATGCGCAAGGCTGTGAAACACGGCGGCGTGCTGGCGGTCTGGTCGGCGGGCCCAGACCAGCCGTTCGCCGGGCGTATGCGCCGGGCAGGGTTTGCGGTGGAAGAAGTCCAGGTCCGCGCCAGCCCCTCGGGCAAAGGGGCCCGGCACATCATCTGGGTGGGCGTCGCGCGGTAGGGACTGTAGGCTGTCCCGAACAACGGGGGGAACATCATGACCACGACCGAACCGCGCCGCGCGCACAGCATCTCCGAGTTCAACGACATAGCCGGCAGGTTCTTTGTCCCCGCCGAGATCGGCGCGTCCATCGCGTCGTGGCGGCCCCGGCCCACTGACGTGGTCATTTCGCCCTTCGCCAAGTGTGGCACCACCTGGCTGCAGCAGATTTTTCATACGCTGCGAACGCGCGGCGACATGGACTTTGATGACATCTCCCGCGTCGTCCCCTGGATCGAGATGGCGACCGCGGACGGCCTCGACATCGAGGCGCCCCAGCGCGCCCAGCCGCGCGGTTTCAAGAGCCATCTGGCATATGACGCCATTCCGTCCGGCGCGAAGGGCATCGTCAGCTTCCGCGACCCGCGCGACGCCCTGGTCTCGATGTACCGGTTCATGGAGGGCTGGTTCATTGAACCGGGCGCCGTGTCGATGGAAGACTTCGCGGACAACTGGATCGGGCGTGACGCCAACCGGTCCTACTGGGGCCATCTGCTCAGCTGGTGGCACGTCCGCCGCGAGCCCAATGTGCTGGCGATGTCCTATGAGCAGATGATCGCCGATCCCGAGGCCAGCATTCGCAAGGTCGCGGCCTTCTGCGGCATTCCGCTGGATGACGACCTGCTGGCGCTGACCCTGGAGCGCTCGTCCATCGGCTACATGCTGGCCCACAAGGACCGCTTCGACGACGCCATGAACCGCAAGGCTTCGGAGATCCGTTGCAACCTGCCGCCGGGCAGCGACTCGTCCAAGGTCCGTCAAGGCGGCGTCGGCGGCCACAAGGCGGAGCTGACCCCGGAGATCCTCGCCAAGCTCGACGCCCGCTGGCGCGAAATGGTGACGCCGGTCACCGGGTTTGCCGACTACGCGGCGCTGGAGGCGGCGCTTGGGGCTGAATGATGGCACGCGCCAAATCCTGCGGCCCCTGCGGCCTCTGCTGCAAGGTCTTCGCGGTGGCGGAGCTGGCCAAGCCGATGGGCGTAGTGTGCGCCCACCGCAGCAAGGCCGTCGGCTGCAGCATCCACCCCGACCGCCCGGCCAGCTGCCGCAGCTTTGAATGCGTCTGGCTGATGGATCCGGACATGCCGCACCGCTTCCGGCCCGATCAGACCCAGGTGGTGCTGGACCAGGACCCGGATGGCGCCCGCCTGATCGCCCGCTGTGACGTGGGCAACCCCCGCGCCTGGCGCCGTGAGCCCATGTACAGCGCCCTGAAACGCCGCGCCGCCGAAACCTGGGGCACCGGGAAACTGGTGATCGCCGTGGCCGGTCGCCAGACCTGGGTGATCACGCCCCGCGAGGACATCGACCTGGGCGAGGTGGATCCGGCGGCCACGCTCAAAGTGGTCGAGGGTCCCGACGGCAGAGTCAGCGTGGCCGTCAGTTAGAACGGCTAGAGGCTGTCAGGGACTCCGGGCCGCTTTGAGGATTTCCCCTAAGGGGGAAAGCGGCGCGAAGCCCCGTAGGGGCGGGTCGCCGATGGGGGAAGTCTTGCATATCAGACCCGGCGCCGGACGTCAGGGTTCGAACCGGCCTTGGGGCCGCGGTCCAATCTTCCCCCATCGGCCACTCGCGCTCCGCGCATGGGGCCGCTTTCCCCCAGAGGGGGAATCCAGGAACCCATCCGGCCAGTCCCTGACAGCACACTAGGAGATCTTCGGCGCATCGGCGCCGACAAACTGGATCCTCAGTTCGCGTTTCAGCACCTTGCCGGTGGCGTTTCGGGGAAGCGCCTCGACGATAGCGATGTCGTGCGGAACCTTGAACCGGGCGAGCTTGCCCATGCAGTGCTGGACCACCGTGTCCCGGTCAATGGACGCGCCGGGCTTCAGCGCCAGGACGGCCAGACCGACCTCGCCCCAGCGATCGCTCGGGATCCCGATGATCGCCGCTTCAGTGATCTGGGGCAGTTGGTAGAGAACGTTCTCGATCTCGGCCGGGTAAACGTTTTCTCC
>JANNFM010000590.1:0-12622 GCA_031379795.1 Alphaproteobacteria bacterium | reverse complement strand
CACCAGACTACGTCTGGTCCCCCTCCCCCATCGGGGGAGGAGAGAGGTGGCAGCAGCTATTCTGGTCACGGACTCACTTCCGCGCATCCGGTGGCCATTACGAGGAACTGTCGCCACGGACTTGATCCGTGGCGACTGAGGGGGTTGCAGCCCACCTGTCGATCCGCCTGGGGTGAAACACCCTCCACCGCTTCGCGGTCCCCCTCCCCCTGCGGGGGAGGAACTTTCTGGTGACCCGCTACGCTGAACTCCAGGCGGCCAGCAATTTCTCGTTCCTGCGGGGCGCGTCGCATCCGGGGGAGCTGGTGACGGGGGCTGAGGCGATGGGCCTGGACGCCGTGGGGATCTGTGATCGCAATACCCTGGCAGGCGTGGTGCGGGCCTGGGCGCAGGCGCGTGATCTGCGCGAGGGGGGTGCCACCGTGCGGGCGCTGACCGGCTGTCGGCTGGACTTTGCCGACGGGACGCCCAGCCTGCTGGTCTATCCGTCGGACCGTGAGGCCTATGGCCGCCTGACCCGCCTGCTCACGCTGGGCCAGCGGCGGGCGAAGAAGGCGGCGTGTGAGCTTAACTGGGACGATTTCCGTGATCACGCCCAGGGTCAGTTGGTGCTGGTGGTTCCGCCCGAGCGGCTGGATGACGCCTTCAGCCGCAATCTGACCCGTATCGCCCACGAACTGCCCGACGTCTGGCTGGCGGCGGCCAGGCGCTATGGGTCGCGGGATCTGAAGCGGCTGTCACAGCTGGCGGCGCTGGCCGAGGCCGCCCGCGCGCCGATGGTGGCCACCAACGACGTGCTCTATCACGGCCCCGAACGTCGCCCCCTGCAGGACGTGCTGACCTGCATCCGCGAGGGCTGCACGATCCACGATGCCGGCCTCAGGCTTCAGGCCAATGCCGAGCGCCACCTGAAGACCGCCACCGAGATGGCCAGATTGTTCGCGCGCTTCCCCGGGGCTGTGGAGCGCAGCGTCGAGATCGCCGGGCGCATCGGCTTTGACCTCTCCGAGCTGTCCTATGAGTACCCCGACGAACCTGTCCCGCCGGGCAAGACGGCGATCCAGCATCTGCGCGACCTGAGCTGGGCCGGCGCCCGCTGGCGCTATCCGCGCGGCGTGCCAGACAAGGTGACGAAGCTGGTCGCCCACGAGCTCGACCTGATCGAACAGCTGAACTACCCGAACTATTTCCTGACCGTGCACGACATTGTCCGTTGGGCCCGCGAGCAGGGCATTCTCTGTCAGGGCCGGGGCTCGGCGGCCAATTCCTGCGTCTGCTTCTGTCTGGGGATCACGGCGGTCGACCCGACCAAGGAGGACCAGGACCTGCTGTTCTCCCGCTTCATCTCGGCCAATCGCGGCGAGCCACCGGATATCGACGTCGATTTCGAACACGAGCGGCGCGAGGAGGTGATGCAGTACATCTATCGCCGCTATGGCCGCGACCGGGCCGCCATTGTGGCGACGGTGATCCACTATCGGCCGCGCATGGCGATCCGCCAGGTGGGCAAGGCGCTGGGTCTGACCGACGACATCACCGCGGCCATGGCGAACACGGTCTGGGGCAGCTACGGCGACGGCGTGCCGGACGAGCATATCCGCCAGGCCGGCCTTGACCCCCAATCGCCCGAGATCCGCCGGGCCACGGCGCTGGCCGGCGAGCTGCTGGGCTTTCCACGCCACCTGTCACAGCACGTCGGCGGCTATGTGCTGACCAAGCGGCGGCTGGACGAGACCGTGCCGATCGGCAACGCGGCCATGAAGGATCGCACCTTCATCGAGTGGGACAAGGACGACATCGATGCGCTGGGCCTGATGAAGGTCGATGTGCTGGCGCTGGGCATGCTGACGGCGCTGAAGAAGAGCTTCGATTTCCTGCCCCTGCGGCCCGACGGCTCGCGGGTCAGCGACATCGCCCATCTGCCGCAGGAGGACCCGGCGGTCTACGACATGCTCTGCGAGGCGGATTCGGTCGGCGTGTTCCAGGTGGAAAGCCGGGCGCAGATGTCGATGCTGCCCAGGCTGAAGCCCCGGAAATTCTATGATCTGGTGATCGAGGTGGCCATTGTGCGGCCCGGCCCGATCCAGGGTAATATGGTGCACCCCTATCTGAAACGCCGCGCCAATCCGGACGAGGTGGATTATCCGCATCCTGGGCCGGAGCACCCGCAGGACGAGCTGAAGGACATCCTGAAAAAGACCCTGGGCGTGCCGCTGTTCCAGGAGCAGGCGATGCGGGTGGCCATCGTGGCGGCCCGGTTCTCGGATGACGACGCCGACAAGCTGCGGCGCTCCATGGCCACCTTCCGCAGCATGGGCACGATTGGTCGTCACGGCGAACTGTTCGTCGAGGGGATGGTGAACCGCGGCTACGATCCGGAGTTCGCCGAGCGCTGCTTCAAGCAGATCGAGGGCTTCGGCTCATATGGCTTTCCCGAGAGCCATGCGATCAGCTTCGCCCTGCTGGTCTATGCCTCGGCCTGGGTGAAGCGCCATCACCCGGACGCCTTCTGCGCCGCCTTGCTGAACAGCCAGCCGATGGGGTTCTATCAGCCGGCCCAGCTGGTCCGCGACGCCCAGCAGCACGGCGTGGAAGTGCGGCCACCCGATGTGTCGTTCAGCGATTGGGACTGCACGCTGGAGCATCGCTCCTCCCCTGTCGCGAAGACGACGGGGGAGGTGGATTGGCGCGGCACGCGACAAGACGGAGGGGGGCCAGACGCGCAGAACCCTGGGCCTCACGCCCCCTCCACCCCTTCGGGGTCCCCCTCCCCCGCACTCTGCGGTGCAGGGGAGGAACAGTTGCGCGCAGTACGTCTCGGTTTTCGCCAGATCAAGGGCTTCAAGGCGCAGGACGCCGATCAGCTGATGGCGGCGCGGCAGGCCGGGGCCGGCTCGATCGAGGCGTTCGCGCGCCAGGGTCGCCTGTCACGCCGCGCGCTGGAGTTGCTGGCCGAGGCCGACGCCTTCCGCAGCCTGGGCTTCCCCCGCCGTGAAGCGCTGTGGGCCGTGAAGGGTCTCTCCGGCGAATGGGGTGCCGAGCGCGACGCACCGCTGCTGCTGCGCCAGAGCCTGAAGGAAACCCAGGTCGAGCTGCCGTTCATGAGCGCGCCGCAGCATGTGGCCGAGGACTACCGCACCACGCGGCTGTCGCTGAAGGGCCACCCGGCCGCATTTTTCCGCGAGGATCTGGCGCGGACGGGCACGGTGCCCTGTGCGGCGCTGAAGACGGCGCGCGACCGCAAGCGGCTCTCGGTCGCCGGCCTGGTGCTGGTGCGCCAGCGGCCCGGCACCGCCAAGGGCGTGGTGTTCATGACCCTGGAAGACGAGACCGGCATCGCCAACATCGTCATCTGGAAAGACGCCTTCGACGCGAACCGCAGGCTGGTGATGACCTCATCCTTCCTGGTGGTCCATGGCCAGGTCCAGAGCATCGACGGCGTGGTCCACGTGGTGGCCGAACGCTTCACCGACCTGTCGTGGCGACTGTCGGAGTTACGACGGGATGAGGGTGTTGCCCCCGACCGCTCGAAGGCCACAGACCGCATGGTGCGCAGCCGGGACTTTCATTGAGGTGAGGGTAGCCGCGATTAACCCAGCGACGCCCTCAGCATCCAGGCGTGTTTCTCCAGGAGTCCCGGTGACATGACACCTGTCCACCCGCTCCAGCCGAAGGAAAGCAACAGGTCCTATGGGGATGGGTGTCTTGTCACCAGAAGCCGCGTGTCCCAGCGCTCGAAGCAGGCCAAAGTGTATGCCTGCGGTAGGATCAGAAGGTCGGCACCTTACTTTGAGGCGGCCTTCTTGATTGGCTGATGCATCGCCGCCCAGACATCAGAAGCGAGCAAATCCAGTAGTTCAGACGAGGCATTGCTAAATTGGCGGATGGAGGCGTGAGATTCGAAGTCTGGAACAGGCTCATGAGAGATGCGGACGGATTGGCTATGCGACTTGCATGCACTTCTAACCCGACCGACGTTAGCGAGAGCGAACCGCGCCTTGGCCCCAACCTTCGGTCGATCACGATCACCAAAACCGGTGATGGCTGCCGTCACTCGGCCATGATGATCATCGCCGTCGTAAAACTCTACCCACCCAGCTGACAAGTATTCTTCAAGGGTGCCGTCACTCTGAGTCTTAAGCATGAACGCCTGAGGGTAAAATCCTATCGGCTCGCCGGAATCATCCTTTTCGCAGAACGAATACTGCACGAAACGCAGTACGTGGTCAGTATCTGGAAGTGTCCTTATACTAGCCAAACCAAGCTTCCGGTTCATAGGGAAGCAGCGCGGTTCGTAGAAAGTCCACAGGTGACGTGCCCGCAGCACTCACACGCTTGCCGTTGACGTGTCGTGACAGAACCCAGCGGACTTCGTCCGAAGCAAAATTCTCGATCACCAGCCTGTCGTCGCCACTGCGCCAGCTCGCAATGAACTTACCATCCGACGTGGCACCCAGACTCGGTTGGCGGATAACTCGATTGTGGATAATCATCCGCATCAGAGTTTTGAATGAAGCAACCGACGGCATCTTATCTCTGAACACCCACTCGTCAGGATCGAGCAGGCCTTCCAATCTCTTGAAATGGTCTGCTCGCCAGCCCGCCTCCATGTGCGCAGCGAAGTCGGCCATCGCCACCTTAAGTGCGACCAAGCGATCGAATAGCGCTTCGTCCTCAATGGGGCGCGCAACCGTAAGTACTCGGTCAGGGCAATCGCTGAGCCACTTAATCGACTGCTCGGATGGCCTGGTAAGTGGCACCGTGTAGGTACTGGCCGAAGTGTCACCGGACTTAAACTTCGGAAGCGCCGCGGAACTAATCGGAGTCAGAAGAGCACCAATGTTCAAGAGATCACCCTCCGCATCTCGTCCGTAATGCATTGCTCAAAAATGTCGGTCCGACGACGGCGAATGACGTCAAGATAGGCTTCTATATCGGCATCGCTCTGAGGGACATCAACGCCGTCGCGGTAAAGGTCGATGTCCAAAGTGACACTCGCGTGGCCGATTACAGGCGATTCCACTGTGGTCGTTGACAGGTTGACGCGAAGATTGTCAGCCTTGATGCCACCATTCACCTGCATGTGGATTCCCCGCACAGGCTCGTCGAGCAATGGGGGTTCGGTCGTAGTGAAACTCAGATAGTCCCCGAGCTCAATCGGCCTGCCATTTTCGATCGGGATGTCAAAACGATTTACGTAACGGACTCCTATCCGACCGAGCGCTCGTTTGCCTGTGATTTCCCGCCATGTAGCATGGTGTGTCCAAAACGCGTCAAGCAACGCCTGCCAGCCCATATAGGGCGGCAGAACGTTCATCGAATAGCTCCACGGATTGACGGCAATAACCTTGTCGGCGTCGGGCGCTGTGTACCGTAGCCCACTTACTCTCGGGATCGGCGCAGGCACAGTCTCGCCGGGCTGCAGTTGCAGCTGAAGCTGAAATTCAATCTGTTCCTCGGCATGCCATTTCAGCTGCGAGAACTTGGCCTTGAGTCGGTCAAAGTCCCGCGGGCCAATTTCGCTGACCAAGCGAAACTCTATCACGGCAGAAATGAGTGGCGCGTGCGCGTACTTTGGCCAAGAGGTCATTGGGTCGGAATGCTAGGCTGTGCTGGCTAGGCTGACAAGATGGCACAGAGCACTGTCGCAGCAGCAACCCCCCACGCCTTTGTCCCCCTAACCCAACGTCGCTCGGATCATCCATGCATGCTTCTGGTGCGCATCCACCCGCGCGTCGATCACCGCGGCGGTGACATCGTCGGCGCCGTCGCGGGCGGCCTTGGCGGTGGCGATCAGGGTCAGGTGGTCGGCCAGCAGTTCCTGGAGCATCGCTTCGGCGTTCCGCGACGGATCACCGTCCTTCACGCCCGAAAGCTCTGCGAACCTCCCGTAGCCCTGCGGCGCCAGTTCGCCCAGCGCCCGGATCCGTTCGGCCACCAGGTCGATGGCCGTCCACATCTCGGTGTACTGGGCCATGAACAGCGTATGCAGGCTGGCGAAATTGGGGCCGCGCACATTCCAGTGGTAACCGTGGGTCTTCAGATAGACCGCATAGGTGTCGGCCAGCAGCCGGGCCAGCCCGCCGGCGATCTTCGTATCCGTGTCTGACATGGTCAGTCCTCCGCTTCTGTCGTCATACCTAGGCGAACGGAGTTCAGCGATCCAATCGATCCTTTGCGAAAATTCTATCGACAGAATCTATGGCATCGAGATGTAGGCGATCAGGTCGTCGCGATCCCTTGATGTGGCCAGACCCGAAAATGGCATCTTCGTGCCGCGCACCACCGCCTGCGGGTCGGTGAGATAGGCGCTCAGCGTTTCCGGGGTCCAGACCACGGTCGAGCGCCGCATGGGGGGCGAGTAAACATAGCCCTCGAGACCGCCGGCCTTGCGACCAAGCACGCCCTTGAGGTGAGGCCCGAGGGTCTTTTTCGCGGGATCCTGCGAGTGACAGGCCGCGCATTGGGCGTAGAGCGTTTTGCCGCGTTTGGCGTCGCCCGCGGCGAGCGCGGGACTGGCCATGACGACGACGGTCAGCAGAAGCGGAAAGAACGGTTTCATCACAGCAGGCCCGGACGCTTGAGGTAACGATCCCGGATCGCCTCTGCGGTCCGGTAAGCCAGCGCGGCGACCGGCCCGGTGGGGTTGTAGGCCGAGTTGTGTGGAAAGGCCGAGGCCCCCACCACGAAGACGTTGCTGACGTCCCAACTCTGCAGCCAGGTGTTGACCGCGCTGGTCCCGGGCTCGCGGCCCATGATCGCGCCGCCGGTGTTGTGGGTGGTTTGATAGGGAACCACCGACCAAGACCTGGAGTGACTGGCCGGGTCCATGCGGGTCGGGTTCATGGCCTTGCCGATCTGGGTGCACAGTTCCGCCGCATGGCGGTTTTGCTTCAGGTCATTGTCTTTGAAATCAAACGTCATCCGCATCAGCGGCTGGCCGAAGCGGTTGCGATAGGTCGGATCCAGGTCGAGGTAGTTCTGACGATGCGGCATCACAGCGCTCAACGCGACGACAGCCAAGGCGGACTGATAGTATTTTGCAGTCGCGCGCTTCCACTCTGACCCCCAGGCGGGCGTACCGACCGGGACTGGGCGATAGGAAATTGGCCGCCCGCCTGTCGCTCCGGCGCTGATGGTGTAGCCGCCAACATAGCCATGAGGTCCTCGGTCGAACGATGGGTTGGCATGGTAGTCATCGATGATGGCGCTAAGGCCGCCGGTAGCCAGGAACGGATTGAAGTTCTTACCCTCGAAATACATCTGCTGAGCGGCCCGGCCCTGATAGGCGTAGTGACTGCCGACAATGCCGTCGCCGCTCACGGGATCATAGGGCTTTCCGATTCCCGAAAGCAGCATCAGGTGGACGTTGGACAGACCATAGGCGCAGAGGATCACCAGGTCGGCCGGCTGTTCCAGCTCCTCGCCGGTCTGCACGTTCACATAGGTGACGCCGGTGGCCTTCCGACCGGTGGAATCCAGCATCACCTTCTGCACCCACGACCAGGTCCGAAGCTCCACATTGGGGTTCTTCAGGGCGACCGGGATGACGGTGATGTGTGGGCTGCCCTTGGCGTTGGCTTCACAGCCGAACCGCTCGCAGAATCCGCAGTACTGACACTGCCCCAGCTGCATGCCGTCCGGGTTGACGTAGGGCCGGGAGGCGTTCGCCGTGGGCCGCGTGAAAGGATGCAGCCCCAATCCCTTGGTCGCCTCGGTAAACAGCTTCGCCGCATAGCTGTCGGTTAATGGGGGTAGCGGATAGTCGCGTTTGCGGGGTGCCTCGAAGGGGTTGCCACCCGGCTGCAGGCGGCCCTTGATATTGCCAGCCTTGCCCGACACCCCGGCCGTGTACTCGAACCTGTCGTAGTAGGGCTCCAGCTCGGCGTAGCTGACGCCCCAATCGCGCAGCGGCATGTCGTCAGGGATGAACTTCGATCCGTAGCGATCCTCATACATTGAGCGGATCTTCAAATCGCCGTCCGCCCAACGCCAAGTGTGGCCGTTCCAGTGAACCCCGGCACCGCCGACACCTTCACCGGGTAGGAACGAGCCCAGTCGGCGCATCGGCAGCGCCTCTTCGGACACGCTGTTTCGGACGCTCACCGTGTCCTTGGCGGTGTCCATCATAAGATCGTTGCGCTGGGCGAAGCGCAGCTCATCGCGGATCAGCGGGACGGCGAAATCCTCTTCGGTCGTGCTCGGGCCGCCGCGTTCCAGCACCACGATCGTCTGGCCGGTCGGACCCAGTTCGCGGGCCATGATGCCGCCGGTCCAACCCATGCCCACGATGACGATATCGACCGGGGGAAGCTTACGCGCCATGACGAAGGCTCCTCACGACATGTCCGCGATGCTGACAGGCTCGTTCGGGAACCGACGACCGTCGTTGTAGGCGGCGATGTTCTGGACGTTGTTGGCCATCACGCCCGGGAAGCCGATCATCTTCCAGGCCGCCTTGTCGCGATTGCCGCCATAGATCGGGTCGGCGAACATGCCCTCCATGACAGTCTGGTAGACGACATCAAAGAAGGCGCGGGCGGGCAAGCCGCCCGGAAGCTTCAGTCTGGCTTGGCTGAGGTCTTGCAGGACGGTTTCCTTTTCAGTTGCCGCCAGTCGGTCAAACGTCTTGCCATGGGTGGTCTCGCACCAGGCGTTGGTCTGGGCGATCCCCGCCCGATAGAGCTCGGCTGGGGTCATGGGCAACTGGTAGCCTTGGTTCGGCGTGCCCATCTTCCAAGGCCCTTGCATATAGAGCCGATCACCCTTGCCCCAACTTCCCGCCAGGGCCCGGTCGATGAAGGTCGCTATGCCCAGTTCGACGCCATCCGGGGTCAGTTCGTCAGCCGGGATCATGTGGGTCACGACGGCTTCGACAAACACCGCCTCAGAAGGCTTCAGGAAGGTATAGCCGACGGGTACGGCTGGTGACGCTGCGGCGGCCGCTGGCACCTGCGCCGCAGCCGGCGAACCCGCAGTTCCGGCGACGCCCCCCGCCAGCAACAACAGTGCTCGTCGATCGACTTTCGGCTGTAACATCCGCCCCCCGACTTTTGCTTATTGAACAGATGCCCCCTATCACCTTGCGTCAAGCAAGAGGCAGGGTCTGGCATCAGCGCTTGGCGCCGCCCCCTGATCCGTTATCGTTGGTAAGCGACGGTCCGTCAGAGGCCGCGACCGGAGGCGACCCCCATGAAGTTCACCTGGTTCAACCTGATGCCGTGGCCCTATCTGCCGGATGATTTCCGGGAGAAGAACCGCTCGGTATGGGTGGATATCGACCAGAAGCTGTTCGACCCGGCCAAGAGCCATGAGGTCTACAACACCTATATGGACCTGCTCGAATATGCCGACACCCTGGGCTTCGACGGGGTGGGCGTGAACGAGCACCACCAGAACGGCTATGGCATCATGCCCAGCCCCAACATCATCGCCGCCGGCCTGGCGCGCCGCACCAAGGATGCGGCCATCGTGGTGCTGGGGAATTCCATCGCGCTCTACAACCCGCCGGTGCGGGTGGCCGAAGAGTTCGCGATGCTGGACTGCATCTCCGGCGGGCGTTTGGTGGCCGGTTTCCCGGTCGGCACCTCCATGGACACCAACTACTGCTACGGCCAGATCCCGTCCCTGACGCGGGAGAAGTACAACGAGGCCCACGACCTGATCATCAAGGCCTGGACCACGCGTGAGCCCTTTGCCTTCAACGGTCGCTACAACAAGCTGCGCCACGTCAACATCTGGCCGCGTCCGATCCAGCAGCCGCGCCCGCCGGTGCATATCCCGGGCGGCGGGTCGGTGGAGACCTATGACTTCTGCATCGACAATACCTATTCCTATTCCTACCTCAGCTTCTCCGGCTATCTGCGCGCCCAGGTGCTGATGAACGGCTACTGGAAGCGGGTGGAAGAGCGCGGCGTCGACAAGAGCCCCTATCGTGCGGGCTTCGCCCAGACGATCCTGGTGGCGGATACGGATGAAGAGGCCGAGCGGCTCTATTCCGAGCATGTCAGCTATTTCTACAACCGTTGCCTGCACGTCTATCCAGGCTTTGCCGATGCCCCAGGCTACCGGACCATCAAGACCATCCAGACCGGCGCGCTGTCGCAATATGCCCCGCCCACCGGCGGCTACACCCAACTGACCTGGAAGGATCTGGTGGAAGGCGGCCATGTTATCGCCGGGTCGCCGGAAACCGTGCGCCAGCGGATGGAAGACCTGATCAAGGGCCTGAACGTCGGCAACATCTTCTGCCTGATGCACGTGGGCAACATGCCCGCCGACAAGTGCATGTATTCCACCAAGCTGTTCGCCGAGAAAGTGATGCCCAAGCTTCGGAACATGTTCCCGGACTGGGCGGACGACAATCGCTTCTGGACCCAGCCGTTGAAGGATCGGGTGACGTCCGGCAGTCTGCCGAAACAGGCCCCGACCAGCGCCGAACTGGCCGCCACCTACGGCGTGGAGGCTTGATCGTGGAGCTGAAAACCGTCCAGACCCATCACGTCCCGGTTCGTTACCTTGAGGGCGGCAGTGGCCCTGCGCTCGTCTTCCTGCATGGTGCCGGCGGGATTACCGCCGATGACCCGCTGCTGGCCGAGCTGGCGAAAAGCCATCACGTCTACGCGCCGCTCGTCCCCGGCTACGGCGACAGCGAGGAGTGCCCCGAAATCCGCGACATGCTGGATTTCACCTTGCACACCTGGGATGTGGTCGCAGCGCTGGGCCTGACGGATCCCGTGCTGGTCGGCCACTCCATGGGCGGCATGATCGCCGCCGAGATGGCGGCCCTCGCGCCCAATGATGTCTCGCGCCTGGCCCTGATCTGCCCGGCGGGTCTGTGGGACGACGAGCACCCCATCGCCGACCTGTTCGCCACCCTGCCATTCGAGATGCCGGCGTTGCTGTTCCATGACGCGGTGGCTGGCGCCGCCATGCTGACCGCCGGGCGAAACGTCACGGACCCCAATTTCCTGCAGACCTATCTGGTCACCAATGCTCGCCAGCTGGGCATGGCAGGACGGCTCTTGTTCCCGATTCCCGAACGCGGGCTCCAGCAGCGAATGTACCGGGTCAAGGCGAAGACCGTGATCATCTGGGGCGATTCAGACCGCCTGATCCCGCCGGTCTATGCTCATGGGTTCAAGAAGGGCATCGCGGGCGCGGAGCTGGTCTCGATTCCGGAGGCGGGTCACATGGTGACGCTGGAGAAGCCCTCGTTGGTGGCGGAGGCGGTGCGAGGGCTGGGGTAGCGACGATTTGGACAGCCTAATGAGTATATCGTAGGCTGCGTTCTGGTGTGAAAAGGCATGGTGCTGATGGGTGTCTCAAAGTCTGCGATCATCCAACTGCCAACCCAGACGGCTGAGGACTTGAAGGCTCGGGTCGCCTCAGGCGGTTACGCGTCCGAGGATGAGGTCATTCGTGAGGGCCTGCGAGCACTGGACGCCCAGGAGGATCGCGTCGAACGGTGGCTTCGCACGGAGGGCCTGGCCCGTGACAAGGCCTGGAAGGCTGCGCCGGGTGCGGTCATGACGCCCGAGGAAGTCCGACGCGATCTGGACCTCCGGGCATCGGCCCTGAGACGTACCGACGTTTGAAGGTCTTTCGAGTACGCTATGCCGTAGCGGCGCGCGACGACCTAATGGCCATTCTGGATTACGTGGCCGAGCGCGCCAGCGTCGAGGCTGCGGAGGGCTTTGTGTCGCGTCTGATGCAAGCTTGCGATGATCTGGAACTGGTGCCGCTCCGGGGGACTGCCCGTGACGATCTGTCACCAGGATTGCGAACCGTGGGTGTCGAGCGTCGGGCGACCATACTCTTCCGCACACTGGAAACCGAAGGGGGAGGTCGTCATCCTTGGCGTCTTGTACGGCGGCCGCGACCTGGCGGCGATCGCGCCGCAGCGCAGCCGGCTGAAGTAACTTGCCTCACTGAGCCCGCAGCATAGAGCGGCTCGATGCCAACCATAGAGGATATCATGTTGATCCTTTGGTCCGGCGGTTCATAGTCCCGCCGCACGGTGCGCAGCAGGCTACATGCCGCGCGCCCACCCTCTAAGGAGACCTCCATGTCGCTCGCCACCAGCAAGACCCTCGAAAACCTGAAAGCCGCCTTCGCCGGCGAGAGTCAGGCCAACCGCCGCTATCTCTACTTCGCGCAGAAGGCCGACGTCGAAGGCTACAATGACGTCGCCGCCGTATTCCGCTCGACCGCGGAAGGCGAGACCGGGCATGCGCACGGCCATCTCGAGTTCATGGAAAGCGTCGGCGATCCGGCCACCGGCCTGCCGATCGGCCCCACGGGCGATAACCTGAAGGCCGCCATTGCCGGCGAAACCCATGAGTACACCGACATGTACCCGGGCATGGCGCGCACCGCGCGTGAAGAAGGCCACGACGAGATCGCCGACTGGTTCGAGACCCTGGCCAAGGCCGAAAAGTCCCACGCCGGCCGCTTCCAGCGCGCGCTGGATACCCTGGACTAGGATTACGCATCGGGGCCGTTGTTCTCCTCCCCCGTCGGGGGGGGGGGGCCGCCGCACCCGGGGGGGGGGGGCCCCCCCCGCCCCAGAGCGTGCCGGCCGGGGCCCCCCCCCACAAAACCCCCCGGGGCCCCCCCCCCC
>JANNFM010000594.1:0-18990 GCA_031379795.1 Alphaproteobacteria bacterium | reverse complement strand
CTTGAAGGTGCCGGTCGTATCCAGGGCGGGCAGCAGCCGGACGAACAGGGGCTGGGCGTAGGGCGGCATCTCGCGGGCCACGTGTTCGCCAAAAGCTTTGATATCGAACGATCCATCCATCACCAGCGCCGCCATGCCCGCGCGGCCATCGGCGCCGTCCACCTGCACGCCATAGACCGTGGCCTCGTCCACGCCGGGAAAAGCCAGCAGCTGTTCGGCCACCTCGCTGGTGGAGACGTTCTCGCCCTTCCAGCGGTAGGTCTCGCCGATCCGGTCGACGAAATAGAAATAGCCGTCGGCATCGCTCTTCATCAGGTCGCCGGTGGCGAACCAGGCGTCACCGCGCTCCATCACGTTCTGCAGGATCTTGGACTCAGATGCCGCCTTGTCGAGATAGCCCGAGTACTCGGCCCGCACATCGCCCCCGATCTTGCCGACGCACTGGCCCACCTGGCCCGGGCCACATTCGACGCAGAGGCCGTTCGTGCCGCGCACGACGGTCTCGGTGTCCAGGTCGTACTGGATCAAACGGATGCTGAAACGCTGCTTCAGCCACTTGGGCACGCGGCCGATGGCGCCCTCGCGGCCGTCCCAGTTGAACAGGCTGACGTTGCCCTCGGTGGAGCCATAGAACTCCAGGATCTCCGGGATCCTGAACCGCCGCTTCAGGATCGGCCAGACGTCGGGTCGCAGGCCGTTTCCGAACGCAAGCCTCAACTTGTGGCGCGCCTCCTCCGACGCCTCCGGGTGGTTGACCAGATACCGGCACAGCTCGCCGATATAGACGAACATGGTGCAGGCCTCGGCGGCGATATCCGGCCAGAAATGACTGGCCGAGAACTTGCGTTTCAACACCACCGAGCCGCCGTTCAGCAAGGCGGCGCCCAACGCACATAGCCCGCCCGTGGCGTGATAGAGCGGCAGGCACACATAGATCCTGTCGGTCTTCAGTGCGCCGGTCGCGCCAGCGAAGCCCCGCATATAAAGCTGCGCGCGCATGTGGGTGATCCGGGCGGCCTTGGGCATTCCGGTGGTGCCGGAGGTGTAGATCAACAGCGCGGTATCGGCCGCCGTCATGCCATCGCGGACGATACGGTCCGGCGGCAGCTGGCTGCAGCTTTTCAGCGCCTGGATCAGGTCGCGCTGTCCCCCGTGCGCCGGACCCAGGATCCACTGCGGCATCGGTCGTTCCAGCTGGCCCGACACGGCCTCGAATATCGGCGAGGTGTCGCTATCCACGATCACATGGCCCGCGCCGGAGATATTGAGGCAATGGGCCAGCGGCGCGCCCACCAGCTGGTTGTTGATCAGGGCGGTGACCACACCCACCTTGCTGAGGCCATACCAGATGGCAAAATATTCCAGCCGGTTGGGCATGAACAGCGCCACCACCTGCCCGCGACGCAGGTTCTGGCTCTTGGCCCAGTGGGCGTAGCGGTTGGCGATACCGTCCAGCTCGCCATAGGTGACCGTGCGCCCCTCGAACGTCATGGCCGGGCGGTTGCGGTGCAGTTCCACCGCCGCCTGGATATCGTCGCAGACCAGGTTGTCGCTATCGCGGGTGATGGTCTTCACCCGCTTCAGGGTGCGGCTCAGCCCCTTCCAGAACCGCCAGTCACGCTTGAGCCTGGCCTGGAACCGCATTCCGATCTCTCCGATGGATGATCAGATTGACGGGCGCCGGTCGCCCCGGTCAAGCGGTGTCATCGCACCCCCGCCCGCCTCAGAAACCGTCCGGCATGGACATCCGTCGGTCGGCCGTTCTCAAACACTGACGCGCCGTTCACCCAGACTCGCGAGACGCCAGAAGCCAGTGCCTCTGGATGGGCGTTGGTCGCGTTGTCCGTGATGGTCGCGGGGTCGAACAACACCAGGTCGGCATAGGCGCCGGGCCGCACCACCCCGCGATCCGTCAGGCCAACGCTGTCGGCGGCCAGGGAGGTCATCTTGCGCACCGCCTCGGCCAGCGTCAGGCGCTTCTCCTGGCGCACATAGAGCCGCAGCACCTTGGCGAAGGCGCCCTTCCCGCGCGGGTGCAGGCCCTGCATCAGGCCGTCGGAGGAGATGCTGGAAAACGGCCAGGCGGTGAAGTCGGCCACATCCTTCGCCGCCATGGACGTGCCGATCACCGATTCCAGACGGGTGACGCCGGGGTTGTCCCGGGCATAGGCCTGGGCGTCGCGGATCAGCGCCAGATAGGTGTCCGGCGGCGAGGCACCCCGCGCGGCGGCGATCTGGGCGATGGTCTTGCCGACCAGGCTCGGGTCCGGGGCATATTCGGCGATCAGCATGCCCTGCGGCGTACTCAGGCTGGTGAGCGCAAAGGCCGCCGCCGCCCGGTCCGTGAAATCGCGTTTGGGGAACAGCACCGTCAGCGAGGACTGCCAGTATTCGTAAGGGTAGACGTCCGCCGTGACCTTCACGCCCTCGGCCCGGGCCTTGTCGAGCTTCGCCAGCACCGCCGGCGCCTGTCCCCAGCGGTCCACGATCGCCAGCTTCAGGTGCGTGGCCTGCACCGGAATCCCGGTCACCCGGCCGATCTCCAGCAGCTCGTCCAGCGCAGCGTCGAAGGCCACGTCCTCGCTGCGCATGTGGCTGATATAGCGGCCGCCCACCACCGCCGCCGTCCGCGCCAGAGCGATGATCTCGGCGGTGTCGGAGTATATGCCGGGGTCATATTCCAGCCCGGTCGACAGCCCCAGCGAACCGGCGTCGAGGTCGGTCTGCAGCAGGGCCTGCATCTTCGCCACTTCCGACGGGGTCGAGTGACGCTTGTAGTCCTCGCCCATCGCGCCGCTGCGCACAAACCCGTGGCCGGTGTAAGATGCCGCGTTGACGCTGGGCGGCGCCTTGGCGAACAGGCCGGCGATGTGAGCGGCACCATAGAGTCTGGCGCCGTCCTGGCCGACCACGACGGTGGTGACGCCCTGGGCCAGAAGGGGTGCCATGGCCCGGTCCGCGAACCCGCCCACATCGTGGTGGCTGTGCACATCAATGAACCCCGGGGCCAGCACCAGGCCCCTGGCGTCCACGACGGTGTCCGAAGCCCGTCGGCGCAGCTGCCCCACCGCCACGATCCGGTCACCGTCGATCCGCACCGAGGCGGTCCGGGGCGCAGCGCCCGTCCCGTCCACCAGCCGGGCCCCCACGATCAAGGTCGAGGCGGACGCCGCGCCGAGGACGCCAAGCCCCAGCAGAGCAGCGCCAAGTCCGGCGGCGATGGTGGTCAAACGCATGGAGGGTCGTCCTTGGGCTTGGTCCCGAGACTCAATCACGGGCCTCTATAGCGCGAAATCATCGCGCGCCGGCGGCCATCGCGTCGTCACCGGGGAACATTCGCCGCGCCGCGGGGTTGTGCCTGAACCCCCACAGGAGACACCCCATGACCAAGCCCGAGACACCCAAGGTCACCGAACCGCACCCCGGCATGATGGGCGACGGCACCGAAGAACAGAACCTGAATCAGAAGGGCGATCCCTCCGCCCGCATCTCCGAAGACGAGGTCAAGAAGGCTTTCGGTGATACGGCCCCCGCACCCAAGCCCTGAGACAGACCGGCCTCAGATGAGGTCGCGCAACCATGCCACCAGCGGCGCGTCCGCCGGGGGCATGGGATAGCGGTCCATGTCATTGGGCCTCACCCAGGCCAGCGCCTTGTGCTCCCGCGCCGTGATCACGCCTTCCCAGCGCCGGATCAGGAAGAGCGGCATCAGCAGGTGAAAGCCCTCGTAGTCGTGGCTGGCGAACACGAACGGTGCCAGGCAACTCTTGGTCACCACGATGCCCAGCTCCTCAGCCAGCTCGCGGACCAGGCACGCCTCCGGCGTCTCCCCCGCCTCCACCTTGCCCCCCGGAAACTCCCACAGCCCCGCCAGCGCCTTGCCCTCCGGTCGTTGGCAGATGAGCACGCGACCGTCGACGTCGACCAGGGCGGCGGCAGCGACGAGGAGCGTGGGTTTGGGTGCGTCGGTCATCGGCCGCAGAGGTACGACGATTGCGCGCGGTTTTACAGCACGGCATTGACGCCGCCATCCAATAGACTAGACTAACTCGACTTAGTCTATCGAGACCCGCCATGCAAACCGTCAATATCCACGAAGCCAAAACCCACCTCTCACGCCTGATCGAGCGCGCGGCGAACGGAGAACCGTTCATCATCGCCAAGGCGGGCAGGCCCATGGTCAAGGTGACGCCCATCGGCGCGGCGACAGGCGACGCGGTGCGGAGGCTAGGCTTCATGTCCGGCCAGATCGAAACCCCGGACGACTTTGACACCATGGGCGACGAGGCCATTGCGACCCTGTTCGATGGCGATGTGTGAAACTGTTGCTGGATACCCACCTGCTGCTGTGGGCCGCGGGCGCGCCGGATCGGCTGCCCGGCGCCGCGCGCGCCCTGATCGAAGACCCCGACAACGCCCTGATCTTCAGCGTCGCCAGCCTGTGGGAAATCGCCATCAAGCGGGGATTGGGGCGTGACGACTTCAAGGTGGATCCCCGGCTGCTGCGGCGCGGCCTGCTCGACAACGGGTACGACGAACTGCCCATCACCAGCGAGCATGTGGTGTCGGTGGAAAGCCTGCCCCCGCTCCACCGCGACCCCTTCGACCGCCTCCTGATCGCCCAGGCCACCGCCGAGGGGGTAACGCTACTGACGGCAGACGCGCGGATTGCGGGCTATCCGGGGCCGATCCGCAGGGTGTGAGGGCGGGAGCTAAAGCGTCACCGTTGTCCGCCTGCGGCGCAGAACCGATCCAGCGGCGCCGAAGCCCATGATCATCATCGCCCAGGTGGCGGGCTCCGGGACGGCCACCGACTGGTTCACCGATATATTGTCAAGTTGCGAGACACTACCGCTAGCGCCACCGGCAACTTCGAAAGTCACGCTTTGTAGGCCGGCAAATGAACCCGGAAGCGCCGTGAAATGATATGGTGCCGAGTGGAACGCCGTTACCACAAGATTAGCGGTTACAATGGAGTTGTCAGCCTTAAGACCCTTCAATGTAAGTAGCGTTCCAAAGTTATTGTTCCAACCATGATAGTTGAGGGAAATCAGATCAAACAATGTATTGTCGGATCTCGCCAAGATCAGAACGGCGTCGCTGTTTGGATTTTCACCCCAGAGGAACGAGCGAGTGTTATTTCCTCCGGACTGGAAGGCATTTCCGCTATCAACGGCATGTATGATCGAATTGAATCGCCCCCCAGTTCCTCCGGTTGCGTCAATTTCATAACCAGAACCGACATCATATACACCGTCGTCAGGATCTCCAAATACAGGCGAGATGATTCCGAGATCATCAAACGTTATTGTCGTCGCGTTTGCCAATGACGATGATGAAACTAGAAATAGAAAGGCAGCTCCCGCTGCTAGAAAGCGATTCATGATGTCCCTCGTTTCAGCGCAGTATGCGGTCTGTTTTTTTCAATTCCGGTTGACTTAGCGCCCCTTGATGCGAGGCGTTGATCGGCAAGTCCGAGTACAGATTGGGGGAACCCAGTTGTCAGCGCATCGTCAAAACTGAGTACGTGAAGAACACACTTGGCGGTTTCTCAAGCCGTTATCCCCGCCCCCGCAGCTTCCCCGCCAGCCCGGCCACACTGCTACCCTCCAGCCTGGCGTAGATCGCCCGCACCCGGGCGTGGACGTTGGTGACCGAGACGAAACGGGCGGCGGCCGGGGCGCGCGCGGCCTCGCCCTCGCCCTCGCCCGCCGGTCAAACTCCCTCAGGCGCGTCTCACCCGCCGCCCTCAGGTCAGGCGTCTGACCTTGGCGCTCAGCTCCGAGGCCCGGTGGACGTCAAGCTTGCCGTAGATCGAGCGCTGCTGGGCGCGCAGTGTCGTTATCGACACGCCGCGATTGAGGGCGATTTCCTCGGGTGACAGGCCCGACGCCAGGTCACGTGCAATCTCGGACTCTGCGAGGGTCAGGCCCAGCGCCTTCAGCAGGGCTAGCGGCGCTTCGCGGGGCTGGGCGATGAGGACCAGGATACTGGCACCAAGGCCAAACGCGCGGCTGCCGCGCGGCACCGGGCAGATGTCAGCCCGGCCGATACTGGTCGCGCTGCGAAGCAGCACAGAGGCGTGTTGTGGCTGACCGCTGTTGATCCAGCTTGAGGCGGCGCCGATCGCGGCCTGCAAGTCCGCATCGCTCTCGTGGGCGCAGGCCTGCAAGCGTCCGTTCGCGCGCTTTACCAGTTCCGCTTCACCCAGCAGCCGGGCCGCCGCAGCGGAGGCGTTGACGATGCGCCCGAGCTGGTCACAGAGGACAGCGGCCACCTCAACCGCGTCCAGGGTGCCGAGCGCCAGCGCCGCGGCCTTCGAATCCAGGCGCAACTGAAGTTCTGCAGCGGTCTTGAGCTCCGGAAGCAAGGCCGCAAGCACGCGTCGACTCTCATCATCGGGCGACCCCTGAAGACGGGTCCGGTTCATGGTGAACAACAGATGGCCCGAACCGTAGTTCGCCAGGAGCCCCGTCAAGGCATAGTCGGCTTCAATCCGGGGAAAGAACTCCCGGTACAGTACGTGTCGCCGTCGCAGCACTTCTGGCACTGCCTCATCGTCGCTGAACACCGAGAGGGGTGTAGCCCCATAGACGTTGGCCGCGCGGGGATTGCGATTGGGATCGGACCCGCCGCGTTCAACAAACTCACCGATCATCTCACGCGAGATCCGGCGCTCGGCATGAAAGGCCCGGAACCGGCCCCGATCACAGGCGATGAGCTGTCCGCCCCATCCCCCCGCCATTTCCGCGAGCTCCGCCAGGATGTCGGGCCAGGGCGTCTCGCTCAGCGGCGCCTCGCGGATGGATGTCTTCAGCGCATCGATCCGGCTCGATAGAAACCCGCCAGACTGGTTCATCGTGTGACGTCCCCAATTCGAACACTGGTCGCCGAAGACTTCAGACAACCACGGTAGGGCAGGACGACGCAATCTCGCCCTTGATGGCTCACCCCAGCCCCCGCAACTTCCCGGCCAGCCCGGCGACGCTCCTCACCTCAAGCTTGGCGTAGATGGCCCGCACCTGGGCGCGGATGGTGGTGACCGAGACGGTGCGGGCGTCGGCGATGTCCTGCGGACGATGGCCGTCGGCCAGCGCGCGCGCGACGCTCGCCTCGGCGGGGGTCAGGCCCAGGAGGGTCAGTCCATCGGCCGAGGCGGGCCTGGACGTCTGCGGGAAGGCCACCAGGGCCACGGCCCCCAGCCGCAGGGCACCCGGCGTCATCGGCATGGGGGCCACCTCGGCCACCGTGATCCCGCCACCGCCCAGCAGGGTGACAGCCTGGCCTCGGGGTCCGGACAGGCCATGGCCAACGCGCAGACTGGCCAGCGCAATCGCCGCCTGCAGGCGCGCATCGCTCTCGGCGTCGACGGCCTCCAGCTTGCCGCCCCGTTTTCGCACGACCCCACCCGCCGTCAGGACCGCATCGGCCATCGCCGTCTGGCGCACCACCCGCCCCCAGATATCCAGCAGGAACGCCGGAATCCGCACCGCATCCAGCGTCCCCGCCGACAGCGCCGCCGCCTCGTCGTCCAGCGACATCCGCAGCCGCACGGCGGCGCTCATGTGCGGCAACAACTCGGTGAACATCGCCACCTCGTTGCTCTGGATATGGCCCTTTCTGGTGCTCCGAAGTGTCGCGACCACCAGGTACATGTCATCCGAAGCCGGAATGCGCCCGGCGCACACAAAGGGGATGTCCGCCGTTTCCAGATACTCGCGATAGAAGGTGTTCTTCCGCCGCAGGTCGGGTGTTGAAAAGTCGTCATCGCCGACCGCTCGATACATCGGTGCATACAGTGCGCCGGCGCGCGGGTTGACCCTGGGGTCATGACCGTCTCTGCCGACGAACTCATCCAATACCTCGGGGGGTACATTGAATGCGTGATTGACGACGATGCCGGCCCGTCGCTCGACGCCCAGCAGTTGACAGCTCCACCCCCCGCCGGCCTGCGTCATCACGTCCAGCGCATCGTGCCACCCGTGCGGCGAAAACGGCGCCTCGGCGATGGTCCGGACGGCAGCGTCGTAGTCGGGCTCATGCCGGGACATGGATACCTTCTGACGGGCGACCGGCGACAACCATCGTCCCAGGGTCCAGGCTCCTGGCCGATAACTCTTGGCCGCAGACAGCAAAGCTTAAGCCGAAAACCCGCGTTATGCGCATCCTCAATTTTGAGTATGCGCCGACTGGACGGCCCGTCGCAGACTTCAGGGACATGGGGTGCCGCCTTCAGCGCCCCTTCCTCCCATCCAGCCACTGCACAAACCAGGGCGTCAGCACCATCGCCAGCACGCCCAGCGGCATGACGCCGCCGCGCGTCAGGTCATAGTCCGCCAGCATCGCCGGCCAGCTCATGCCGAACGCCAGGCCGAGGCTGAACTCGTAGATCAGGGTCAGCCCCGCCCAGAGGAGGCCGATGGCCAACAGGCGCCAGCGGCTGGCGGCCGCCGTCCATCGCCGCAGAATCCAGGCCACCCCGAAGATGATCGCCACCCCCATCAGCACGGAGATCTGCCGCACGGCATGAGCGGTGTCAGGGTCCAGCAACAGCCGGCGCAGCACGCCATGCACGCTCTCGGTGACCATGATCAATGCCCAGACGAGGAGGGCGCGGATCAGGAGCGGCAGGGCGACGATGGGCATGGGTGGCGTGGCTCACGTGGCAGTCAACCCTGGGGCAAT
Organism: Alphaproteobacteria bacterium; assembly: GCA_031379795.1. Lineage (GTDB taxonomy): Bacteria > Pseudomonadota > Alphaproteobacteria > Caulobacterales > Caulobacteraceae > Phenylobacterium. The sequence goes on along the minus strand of JANNFM010000594.1, from coordinate 10,305 downwards.
CCCCACACCCGGCATTGACTTGGATCAACCCCGCTCCCCTGCGGCCAAAACACCACAACCCGGCGCCAATCCCGCCGCGCAGGTTGACATTAACAGCGATAACCCCGATGTGCCCGCTGCGCTCCTCCTGAGTGCTAGCGACGCTCCAGCCGCGTGGGGTCCTTCTGGACCCAGCCTGTCGAGCGCAGTGAGAACGATCTCATAGATTCGCCCATCACGCGGGGCGCTTCCCCAACGACCCGCGCCGCACGCGCCCCTCGGAAGACCCGACGGGCCGTTGTTGCGCACACCTGGAAGATAAAATTTTGACTCAATTTACCGACCTTGGCCTCGCCAAGCCGCTGCTCAAGGCGCTGGCTGACGAAGGCTACGACACGCCCACGCCGATCCAGGCGCAGGCCATCCCCGGCGTCATGACCGGCCGCGACCTGCTGGGCATCGCCCAGACCGGCACCGGCAAGACCGCCGCCTTCGCCCTGCCTATCCTTCACCGCCTGGCCGAAAACAAGAAGGCCGCGCCGCGTCGCAGCGCCCGCGTTCTGGTCCTCGCCCCCACCCGCGAACTCGCCACCCAGATCGGCGAGAGCTTCAAGACGTACGGAAAACATCTTGGTGTTTCGGTCGCGGTCGTGTTCGGCGGCGTGAAGTATGGCGGCCAGATGCGCGCGCTGGCCCCCGGGATCGACGTCCTTGTCGCCACGCCTGGCCGCCTGCTGGACCACCTTGGCGAAAAGACCATCACGCTGGAAGGCGTGGAAATCCTGGTCCTCGACGAGGCCGATCAGATGCTGGACATGGGCTTCATCGTGCCCATCCGGAAGATCGTGAAGTTCCTGCCCAAGGCCCCGCGCCAGAACCTGTTCTTCTCGGCCACCATGCCCAGCGAGATCGAAAAGCTGTCGGGTGAAATCCTCAACCCCAACCCGCTGAAGGTCGCGGTCACGCCGCAGGCCACCACGGTGGAGCGCGTCAACCAGCGCGTGGTGTTCGTGGAACAGTCCCGCAAGCGCGCCCTGCTGGGCGAACTGTTCGATGACGCCGCCTTCAAGCGCGTGATCGTCTTCACCCGCACCAAGCGCGGCGCAGACCGCGTGGCCAAGGGTCTGGAACAAACCGGCGTCGACGCCGCCGCCATCCACGGCGACAAGAGCCAAGGCCAACGCGAACGCGCGCTGGCCGACTTCAAGGAAGGCAAGGTCCGCGTGTTGGTGGCCACCGACATCGCCGCCCGCGGTATCGACATCGACGCCGTCAGCCACGTGGTCCAGTACGACCTGCCCAACGTGCCGGAAGCCTATGTCCACCGGATCGGGCGCACCGCCCGCGCCGGCGCCGATGGTTCGGCCGTCGCCTTCTGTTCGGACGACGAACGCAACCTGCTGAAGGATATCGAAAAGGTCAGCCGCCAGCGGATCCCGTCCTTTGATCGCCGTAACGACCGCCATCTCGGCGCCGTGACAGCGGCCATGCCTGATCCGGGCGGCAGGCCTGAGCGCGCCGACACTCGTGGCGGAGCCCGTGGCCAGAACGCGCCCAAGCGCAACCGCAACGGTGGTGGCGCGGGCCGCAGCGAAGGCGCGTCCGCGCGTCCCGCTGCCGACAAGCCTGCCTTCAAAGGCCCAAGCCGCGATAGCCGTGGTCGCGGCGGCGGCGCAGGCCGTGGCGGTGGTCACGGCGGCGGCGGTCGCACGGGCTCGGCCACGACCTCCGGCGGCGGCTCCACCGGGGTCTGGTCGAACCGCTAACCTGGGCTATGGACGACGGAACGAGGCAGGCGTCTGATCACCCGCCTCGTTCCTGATTCCGTCTCATGTCGCTCCGCACCCTCTCAGCCCGCGCGCTTTCGGTCGTTCGACGCTCGCCGATCCTGCATTGGCCGGTGCATCAAGCCGCGCGCCTGATCGTCAAGACCGGCTGGGGCGAGAAGTATGTCCGCGAGGTGCTGGGCCCCGACGCCCAGACCGATGCGCAGTATCGCGAATGGATCACGGCGCACGATACCTTGAGCGATGCGGATCGCACGGCCATCGCCGACCACATTGCGCGGATGGACAGTCCGCCAACGATTTCAGTGGTGATGCCGGCCTACGCGACGCCTGCGCCGCAGATCCGCGCCGCCATCGCTTCCGTTCAGGCGCAGCTCTATCCACATTGGGAACTCTGCATCGCCGATGATGGCTCGCCCGGTCAGGCCCTGTGGGCTTTGCTTGAGGACCAGGCCCGTCAGGACCCCCGCATCCGGATTGTTCGTCGTCCGGCAAACGGCCAGATCGCGGCGGCCACCAACTCGGCCCTGGCGCTGGCTACCGGCGACTTCGTGGCGTTCATGGACCACGACGACCTGTTGAGCGAGCACGCGCTCTATCATGTGGCCGCGCTGCTGGAACGCCATCCCGACACCAACCTGATCTATTCCGATGAAGACAAGATCGACGAGCGCGGCCGGCGCTCACAGCCCTATTTCAAAACCGACTGGAACGCCGAACTGATGCTGGGCCAGAACATGGTCAACCATCTGGCGGTTTATCGCCGCAGCCTGGTCGAAGCTTTGGGCGGCGTTCGCGAGGGGTTCGAAGGCGCGCAGGATCACGATCTGGCGCTGCGGGCCGCCGAACGCATCGGGCCGGGGCGCATCCGGCACATCCCCTGGGTGCTCTATCACTGGCGGTGGCGTGGTCGGCAGGGGTCGTTCTCGCGGCGCTGGGCCGAGATTTGCGCCGACTCCGCGCGCTACGCCGTGGCCGAGCATCTGGCGCGCACGGACCAGGACGGCGCCTTCGTCTCCAACCAGCCCGGCGCGGGCCGCTGGCTGCGGGTGCACCGCCCCCTGCCCGATCCGCAGCCGCTGGTCTCGATCATCGTGCCCACCCGCGACCGCCTGGACCTGTTCGCCCGCTGCGCCGAGGGCGTGCTGGCCGACACCGACTATGAGGCGCTGGAATTCCTGATCGTCGACAACGGCAGCGTCGAGCCGGAGACCCTGGCGCTGTTCGAAACCCTGAAGGCCGATCCGCGCGTCCGGGTGTTGACCGACCCGGGGCCCTTCAACTTCTCCGCCCTGATGAACCGCGCCGTCGCTGAAGCACGCGGCGAGATCATCCTGCTGCTCAACAACGATATCAGCATGATCGGTGCCGACTGGCTGTCGGAAATGGTCAGCCATGCCGTGCGGCCCAACGTCGGCGCGGTGGGGGCTCGCCTGCTCTATCCTGACGGCACAATTCAGCACGCCGGCGTGGTGCTGGGTACCGGCGGCGTGGCCGGACACCTGCACGTGGGCGCGCCGGGCGATTATCCTGGCTATCAGGGCCACCTGACGCTGGCCCGCAACGTCTCGGCCGTCACCGCGGCCTGCCTGGCGATGCGACGTTCGGTCTGGGACGAGGTCGGCGGCATGGACGCTGAACGCCTGACCGTGGCCTTCAACGATGTGGACCTGTGCCTCAAGGTCCGCGCGGCGGGCTACGACATCATCTGGACGCCGTTCGCCGAGCTCTTTCACCACGAAAGCGCCAGCCGCGGCCTCGACCTCGAACCCACCGCCGCCGCGAGGTTCCAGAGCGAGATCGCCACCATGCGCGAACGCTGGGGCCCGGTTCTGGACAACGACCCCTTCTACGGCCCGGTGTTCGACAACCGCTTCACCAACTACCGCCCCGCCGATGTGCCGAGGCGAGTGGCGCCGTGGCTGGAGGTCACCCACCCCACCCCCGGTCAGCCCCGCGAAAGCGGGGACCCAGGTGTTTTCTGAAGCTTCAGGCTTAGCTGGACTGGCTCCCGATCACACTACGACCGGAAAAACGCCTGGGTCCCCGCGTGCGCGGGGATGACCGGGGGGTAGGGGTCACTCCGGCTCCAGCATTTCGAACAAATCCACCCACCCGGGATTGAACCGCTCAATCAGCATCAGCTTCCACGCCCACCGCCATTTCTTCATCGCCCGCTCGCGTCGGAACGCGCCCTCGCGAGTCTCGAAGTACTCATAATAGACGAGCGACTTCACCCCATACTTGGCCGTGAAGCCCGGCACACTGGCTTCCTTGTGCTCGAACACCCGGCGACTGAGGCTGTCGGTTTGTCCGATATAGAGCGTTCGGTTCCGCCCGCTGGCCAGGATGTAGACGCAAAACATCCCCAAACCTCCCACCACACTCCAACCCACTTTCAGTCATTCCCGCGAAAGTGCGAACCCAGGCGTTTTCTGAAGCTTCAGGAAGTCCACGGCCAGCACCTGTTGCACTTCAAACGAGAATCCACCTCCCGGCCTTCGCCGGGATGACCGAAGGGGTGGATGAGGCTTCGAGGCCCCCAAATGGGGTAGAGCGTCAACAGGCTCCAGTGGTACGCGGTGCACCAACCTAGTTCGTTTCCGAAAGATCACCGATGAAATACCTTGCCGCCGTCGCGCTCGCCGCGAGCCTAGCCATTGCGGGCACCGCCAACGCCACAACCTTTGTCGCGGCCGTCAACTCCGGCACCACGGATCTCGGCGACTTCGCGGCCGGCAACTACAACATCAGCGCGACAGGCCTTGCCTCGCTGGTCAATGTGACGGGCGAGTTCGACATCCGACCGGACGGGATCCCGAACACGGAAGTGACCTATCCGGGCTATGCCTATTTCAATCCGACAGGCACTGACATCGCCGATGGTCGCTATGGCGCGGGCGGTGTCGGGATCAAAATTGGTGCCTTGATGGGGTCGTTCATTCCCGTCGCGCCACTGTTCGACAGTTTCACCCCGCTCGACACCTACTTCTTCATCGGCAACAGCCTGAACCTGACGCACACTGGCGGGCACATCTACGCCCAGGTCAACGACACCTACTATTCCAACGACATCGGTGGCTTCGATGTGACGGTCACCCGATTGGCCGATCCAGGTCCTGGCGTTCCGGAACCCGGTCAATGGGCGCTGATGTTGACCGGCTTCCTCGCTGCAGGCACCGCCCTGCGCAGGCGGCGGGCACCTCAGCTCCGGTAATCCCCGTTGATCTCCACGTACCGCTTGGTCAGATCGCACGTCCACATCGTGGAACTCGCGCGGCCCATGCCCACGTCGATGGTGACCTCAAGTTCGGCCTTCTTCATATAGGCGCTCATCTTGGCCTCGGAGTAGGTCGGCGAGATCAGGCCGTCCTGCGCGGCCCAGTGCGGACCGAACCTGACGCTCATGCTGTCGCGGTCAACCGGCTCGTCAGCACGGCCCACGGCCATGACGATGCGACCCCAGTTGGCGTCCTCGCCGGCGAAGGCGGTCTTGACCAGCGGGCTCTCGCAGACGGTGCGGGCGATCTTGCGCGCCGAGGCCGCGGTCTCCGCACCGCTGACGGTGATCTTGATGAACTTCCGCGCGCCCTCGCCGTCGCGCACCAGCTGCTGCGCCAGATTGAGCAACACCTGCTCCAGCTTGTCGCGGAAGTCGGCCAGCCGACGGTCACCGGCCCGGCTGATCCGGGGCGCACCGGATTTGCCCGTGGCAAACAACAACAGCGTATCGTTTGTGGACCGGTCACCGTCCACCGTCACCGCGTTGAAGGTATTGCGGGTGTAGAGATTGACCAGGTTCTGCAGTGCGCCCGGCGCAATCGCCGCGTCCGTCACCACGAAGGCCAGCATGGTCGCCATATCCGGGGCAATCATCCCTGAACCCTTGCAAATCCCGCCGATCCGCACCGTCACGCCATCGATGTCAGCCTCGGCATAGGCTCCCTTGGGAAAGGTGTCGGTGGTCATGATGGCGCGCGCCGCGCCACCCCAGCCGTCGGCGATCAAACGCGTTTCAAGCTCTGGCAGGCGCGCCGTGATTTTCGCGTCATCCAGCAGCACACCGATCACGCCGGTGGAGGCCACCATCACGTCGCGCTGACGGCAGTCGAAGCGTTTGCCCACCGCTGACGCGACCCGGCGTACGGCATCCGCCCCGGGACGGCCCGTGAAGGAATTGGCGCAGCCCGCGTTGATCACCAGCGCCTTCACGCCTTCGCCCTTGGTCGCTTCAAGATGGCGCTTGCACCAGTCGACGGGCGCCGAGCCCACGGCGTGGCGGGTGAACACTCCGGCGCAACTGGCGCCGTCCGGAAAGCTCATCACCAGCAGGTCGTCGCGCTCATGCTTGTAAAATCCGGCCCGGCCGGTCGCCATGACCAGTCCGGGGATCGGCGGCATTCGCGGGAAGGCCACCGCCAGCGGCGAAATGGGCATCGCTGTCTTGTCGACCTTCACCGGCCGGGCGCGCTTCACCGTCGCCCGTTTCAGCGCGCTGGTCAGCGGATCCAGGGCGCGCTCCAGCGTCTGGCCCACCACGTCTGTGGGTCTCGGCTTGCGGCTCATCGGGAGGCTCCCTTGGCGGGGGTTGGCGGGGCGACCGCAGGCGCTTTTGGACCGTCAGCTGGCGGCACCGCCTTCGGCGCGCCGGCTTCAGCCTTGATCAGCGTCTCGACCTTGGCCTTCGAGCGCAGGCGTTCCAGCAAGTCGCGGATCCGGTCGTAGGTCAGAAACCGAACGATCTGCGGTCGGGCCGCGTCCAGGGTGATGGCCTGTTCCGGCCGGACATCCTCGACGCGCAGGATGGCGAACCCACCCTCTACCGCGAACGGTCCGATCAGCTGGCCGGGCTTTGCGCCCTTGAGCACTGCGTCATAAGCCTCCGGCATGACATCGGTGGTGAAGTAGCCGAGATCACCGCCGTTGAACCGCGTTGCCGCATCGCGCGAGCGTTCCATGGCCAGCGCCTCGAAAGACCCTCCGGCGAGCACCAGGCGCTTCACGGCCTCGGCCTCAACCGCTGTCGCCAGCACGATCCGGCGCGCACGGACTTCCTCGGTGCGTTTGGCCAGCTTTTGCTGCTCCTCGTACAGACCGCGAATGTTGGCCTCGGTGACCGCGTCGGCCACGGTGGTTTCGATCAGCAGGTCGCCCATGACCCGGTCTTTCGCCGCTGCCAGTTTGCGTTGCGCGGCCGGGTCTTTCTCAAGCTTCTGGCGCGCCGCCTCGGCGGCCAGAAGCCGCTGGTCGATGACCTCGTCCATCATCTGGCGGAATTCATTGGATGAGGTATCCAGCGGCTCGCCCTCGCCGATCAGTCCCTGGGCGACCGCCTCGCGCTTGACGTCGGACACCCAGACCGTCTTGCCATCAACGGTGGCCGCAGCCTTGTCCCCGCGCTCGGGCGCGCTGTCTCCTCCCCCGCCGCGATCGCACGCGGCGACAGAAAATGAGACCGCCAACACAACGCTGAGGGTTCGGAGACTGCGGGCGACCATCATTCAGTGCCCCTGTTTTGCGAAACGGCTGGCGGGCCTCCATAGAGCCTGTCCGTTTCAGATGGAACCATCAGAAACCGATAAACAGGCTGGTACTCATTTGTCTGGCGTGTGGCGGGTGCCGGAACTGGCGTCCACTTCAGGCAGTCACGCTCTGGCCATTTCTGTTTCGGGATGCAAAGGTTGCAACCGAACAACGACAGGCCCTAAGACGGCCGCGAAACGCATTGTCTCGGGAGGATCTTTTCATATGCGCGAAGCTGTTATCGTTTCCTACGCCCGCACCGGTCTGGCCAAGTCCGGACGCGGCGGATTCAACATCACACCACCGATGTCCATGGCCGCCCACGCCATCAAGCACGCCGTCGAGCGTTCGGGCGTTGAGGCCGACTTCGTCGAAGACTGCTACATGGGCAACAACAGCCATGGCGCTGCCAACATCGGTCGTCAGGCCGCATTGCTGGCCGGCATGCCGGTGACCACCGCTGGCGTCACGGTCAACCGCTTCTGCTCCTCGGGTCTGCAGACCATCGCCATGGCCGCCAACTACATCCGTGGCGACGGTGGCGATTGCGTCGTCGCAGGCGGCGTTGAAAGCATCTCGATCCCCGGCGGCGGCATGCCCCGTGAGGCGATCGATCCCGACCTGATGAAGATCGCGCCTGACATCTTCATGGCCATGATCGACACCGCTGACGTGGTCGCCAAGCGCTATGGTCTCAGCCGCGAATACCAGGACGAGTTCTCGCTGGAGAGCCAGCGGCGCATGGCCGCCGCCCAGCAGGCGAACAAGTTCAAGGACGAAATCGTCGCCATGAAGACCAAGATGAAGGTGGTCAACAAGGAAACGAAGGAAGAATCCATCGTCGACTACGTGGTGGACAAGGACGAGTGCAATCGTCCCGACACCACCCTGGAAGGCCTCGCCAAGCTGGCCCCAGTCAAGGGTGAAGGCAACTTCGTCACCGCCGGCAACGCGTCGCAGCTGTCAGACGGCGCCGCCATGGTGGTGATGATGGAAGCCAAGGAAGCCGAGCGTCGCGGGCTGGAGCCCATGGGCCGCTTCGTGTCCTGGGCCGTGGCCGGCTGTGAGCCTGACGAAATGGGCATCGGCCCGGTGTTCGCGATCCCCAAGCTGCTGGCGCGCCAGGGCCTGAAGGTGGATGACATCGACCTGTGGGAACTGAACGAAGCCTTCGCCAGTCAGTGCCTCTACAGCCGCGACAAGCTGGGGATCGATCCGGAGAAGTACAACGTCAACGGCGGTTCCATCTCCATCGGCCACCCGTTCGGCATGACCGGCGCCCGCCTGACCGGCCACATCCTGCAGGAAGGCCGTCGCCGCAAGGCCAAGTGGGGCGTCGTCACCATGTGCATCGGCGGTGGCCAGGGCGGCGCCGGCCTGTTCGAGATTTACTAGGAAATCCCTTCCTCTCCCGCCTGCGGTGGGAGAGGGGGACCACCTGCCGCAAGGCAGGTGGTGGAGAGGGCGAGCCACAGGCACTGAGCCTGCGGCCGCCCTTTTTTGATTCACTGCCCTGGCCTTACCCCCAATCGGCTACCGGATGCATACAAGTCACTCTGCGACGTGCCCGGCATTCATTCTCCTCCTCCGTTGGAGGAGGGGGACCGCGCGAAGCGGGGTGGAGGGGGCCGCCGTCGCACCTCCTCAGATGGTGAGGCCTACGGCTGAAGTCGTACGGCGGCAGCCCCCTCCACCAGACTGCGTCTGGTCCCCCTCCCCCGATGGGTGAGGAGAGAGACCACTGCGCCGACCATGCCCCTCACCGGCGCACTTTCGTGCATCCGTTAGCCCATCGGTGGCGGGAGAATGGGTCCTCACTCCCGCACCGCCTCGAACGTCCAGGTCCGGTCCAACCCCCGCACGCCCCGGGACCGGTCGTAGTTGCCGACGACGGACACCGCGTTGAACCCCGCGGCCTCCAGCGCCATCCGGAACTCGTCCAGGCCCCAGAATCGTTGGGCCATGACGTCGAACTGGGTTTCCACCAACTGATGGTCGCGCCAGCGTTCGTAGCGGTAGGTGACTTCCGCCTTTTGCCGGAACCAGTCGGTGCGGGAACGCACCCCCTCCAGCGTCAGCAGGTCGCCATTGGGCGCCGTCCATCGGCGGCGGTCCTGTCCCTGGGCGGCCAGGGCATTCAGGCCCTGGATATCCAGAACAAGCGCGCCCCCCGGCTCCATCGCCGCATGAAACCGCCGCAGCACCGCCATCGCCACCGCAAAGTCGTCGATCAGGGTGAACGATCCCACCGGCACAATGATCGCGCCGAACCGGCGATTATAGGCGAAGTCCTCATAGCTTTGCGGGCTGAGATCCGGCGAGAACCCCGCCTCTGCCGCCCGAGCCCGGCAGCGATCCAGCATCTCGGGGCTGGGATCAAACCCCGTGATGTCCAGCCCGGCCTGCAGGAACGGGATCATCGTGCGACCGGATCCGCAGGCGGGTTCCAGGATCGGCCGGTCAAAGCCCCGAAACCGTTCCAGGTGGAAGGCTGTGTCGGCCAGGGCGAAATAGGGTTTGTCGATGTCGTAGATTTCCGCCGCGATGGAGCCATAGCGGTTTGTTGTGGTGTCCTTGGTCATGAAGGTCTTTCAGACAGAGAAAGGGAGCGCGCCGGAACCTCTGGGTCCCTGCGCGTCGCAAATGGCCAGCGGTGTGCGCGGCGCTTATGTGCGATTAAGCCTTCATAGTGAGACCGACGGTATAGAGACGCTGACGTTGGTCAACCCCGAACAGGGTCGCCCGCGTTGACTTGGGCGGGGCCACTCCTTAAGTCTCCCACGCCCCTGAAAGAGCGCTTTTGCCCCGGCGGCGAGGGGTTTTATCGCCGCGCGCGGCTCGCACGATCGGACTATCACTTGACCATTTTCCAACGTTACGTCGGTTCCTCCTATGACCGCAAGGTCAAGGCCCTGGCGGTCCGAGCCCTCAAGATCACCGCGCTGGAGCCCGCGACCCACGCGCTTTCTGACGACCAGCTGCGCGCGAAAACGGTCGAGTTCCGCGAACGACTGGC
>JANNFM010000510.1:0-12713 GCA_031379795.1 Alphaproteobacteria bacterium | reverse complement strand
GCCACGGCGATCGCCTCGGCCATGCGCTTTGCCGGCACCAGCATGCGGGTCGGCGCGTTACAGGACTGGCCCGAGTTGGTCATCATGGTGGCCACGCCACGGCCCACGCCTTTTGCAAACGCGTCGTCGTCGAGGACGATGTTCGGGCTCTTGCCGCCCAGTTCCTGAGCGACGCGCTTGACGGTCGGGGCGGCGTTCCTGGCCACCTCGATGCCGGCGCGGGTGGAGCCGGTGAAGGAGACCATGTCGACGTCCGGGTGGCTGGACATGGGCACGCCCACGCCGACACCGTCGCCGTGGATCATGTTGAACACGCCGGGGGGCACGCCGGCGGCATGCATGATCTCGGCGAAGATCTGGCCCGAGAACGGCGCCACTTCCGAGGGCTTCAGGATCATGGTGCAGCCCGTCGCGATGGCCGGGGCCACCTTGCAGACGATCTGGTTCAGCGGCCAGTTCCAGGGGGTGATGAAGGAGCAGACGCCGATCGGCTCTTTCACGATCAACGTCGGGCCGCGATCTTCCTCGAACTTGAAGGTCTTGAGGATTTCGACGGCGGTGGCCAGGTGGCCCATGCCGATTGGAACCTGGGCGCGCTGGGCCAGCGAGGCCGGGGCGCCCATTTCCTCGGTGACGGCCGTGGCCAGGTCGCCGAAGCGCTTCTGATATTCGGCCAGGATGCGGCCCAGCACTTCCAGGCGCTCTTCACGGCTGGTCTGGCTCCAGGTGGCGAAGGCCTTGCGGGCGGCCTTGACGGCCTTGTCGACGTCGGCAGCGGAGCCGACCGCGATCTTGCCGCAGACTTCTTCGGTGGCCGGGTTTTCGACGTCGAGTGTCTTCATCTCGACCGGCTCGACCCACTTACCGTCGATGTAAAACTTCAGGTACTCGCGCATGACGTCCTCCAGGCTTTCTTCGTTGATGGCTGATGGAGCCGTCAGCCCCGATCTTCAAACATGCGTTTTACAATGATCAGCGTTCCGGTTGGAAGCCCTGATGCAAAGTCACGGTCTCTATATCACCTGCGCCCTGCGACAGACGCGCGACAGATGCCTTGCCCGGACGGGGCTGGATCGCTAAAGCCGGGCCACGAACAAGGTCCCACGGAGTTCCCATGAGCGGCATTTTGATGATCGGCGCGTTTCTCGTCGTGATGCTGGCGCTGAACTGGTTCGACTTCGGTCGTCTCGACTGACCCAGCGCATCTGATGGCCAGCCGCGGCGCAGCACTGGTGACGGGCGGCGCGCGGCGGATCGGTCGGGTGCTGGCGGTGACCGCCGCCGAGGCCGGGTTTGACGTCGCTATTCACGTCCGCAGCATGGACGATGAGGCCGAGGCCGCCGCCGGCGAGGTGCGCGGCCACGGCCGCAGAGCCACCATCCTCACCTGTGATCTGCGCAAGGAGAGCGAGAGCGTCGCCCTGATCGGCGCAGCCGAGGCCGAGGTGGGGCCGGTCACCCTGCTGGTCAATTGCGCCAGTGTATTCGAGAACGATGCCTTCTCCGACATGAACCGGGCGTCCTGGGATCTGCACATGGAGACCAACCTGCGCGCGCCGCTGGTGCTGGCGCAGGTGTTTGCACGGCGGCTGCCGGCCGACCGCGAGGGCCTGATCGTCAACCTGCTGGATCAGCGTGTGCTGCGCCCGGCGCCGGAGTTCTTCTCCTACTCGCTCAGCAAGTCGGCGCTGTGGGACGCCACCCGGATGTTGGCCCAGGCGCTGGCGCCGCGCGTTCGGGTGAATGCTATCGGGCCGGGGCCCGTGCTGGCCTCGATCCACCAGGATGTCGCCGCCTTTGAGGCCGAGGCGCGATCGACCTTGCTGGGTCGGGCGGTGTCTCCGGCCCAGATCGGGGCGGCGCTGCGCTATCTGATCGACGCCACCGCGGTGACCGGCCAGATGATCGCTGTGGACTCCGGCCAGCACCTGTCATGAGCGAGACCCGTCTGATCAGCTCGAAAGTCTTTGTTACCGGCGTCAAGGTCCAGGCCCCCATCGGGGTCTACAAGCACGAGATCGGCCGTCTGCAGCCGCTGATCATCGACGTGGAACTGGATGTCCCGACCGATGCGTCCGACCGGCTGGGCGACACCTTCAACTACGAGGCCATCCTGAAAGCGGCCCAGGATGTGGCTGCCAGTGGCCACCTGGCTCTGGTGGAAACCTTCGCTCATCATCTGGCGGATCGGTGCCTTGCCGACCCCCGGGTCAGCCGCGCGCGGGTTCGGGTGGAGAAGCCGCTGGCCCTGGCGCCGGACGCCGTGGGCGCTGGCGTGGAGATCATCGTCGGGCGCTGAGATTGCGCCAGACGTAACATGACCCCACTTTAATTGGCGCAGCCTGCGGATTGGACACATGATCCAGGTCCAGAGCTGAAGGATTTACGCCTGTGACCGACGTCTACTCGACTGATGACCGCGCTGAAGACAAGACCATGCCGGCTGTCTGCTACGGCCTCTATCTGCTGGCGTTTACCAACGGGATCACAGCGATCATCGGGCTGGTGATCGCCTACGCCCAGCGCGCATCGGCCGGGCCCACGATGCAGACCCATTACACCTATCTGATCCGGACCTTCTGGGGCGGGCTGATAATGATGCTGGTCGGCGGGATGCTGATGGGTCTTGGCGCGCTTCTGGCGATCATCCTGATCGGCTTCCCGATCATGGGCCTCGCCTGGCTGATCCTGACGGCCGGCTCCATCTGGTACGCCGTGCGGTGCATCGTCGGACTGGTCTATCTCAGCCGCGGCGCCGCCCACCCCCGGCCCTATGCGATATTGGCCTAAGGTCGCTCGATACCCTTGACGACGGTTAGCCTGATCGGCTCGCCCTGCCAGTCGCGTGAGGTCCACACCGCGCCGATCCCGCCGGAAGCCGGAAACATCGTGCAATAGTTGAACGGCGCAGGAAACGGACGGGACTGTTTCAGGCAGACGCGGTCGTCCTTCAGCGACCATCGGCCGGCCGACCGCGTTCCCCGGCGGCCCAGCGCTTCCCAGCTGCCGTCGGCCTTGAACCACAGGCGCTGAAACTTGCCGTCGGAATACTGCGCCTTGACGGTGTTGCCGAAGGCGATGGTCACGCCGTGCGGCTCCGCCGCCGCCTGGGCTGACGGCGTCGCCGCGAGGACCAGCAGGGCGGCAAGTGAAGCAGGCGTGAAGCGCATGGGGGCTCTGGAAAAATCGGGCTCTCCCCGTAGCGTTTGTCCGGCGGGATGTGAACCCAGGCTGAAGACCGTTTTCGCGTCAGCGGCCGGGCGTCACCGGCGTGGCCTTGATATTGGTGCGGCCGACGCCCTCCACCTCATAGAGCGCTTCAAAGGCCGAGGCGCCATCGGTCTTGACGGCCGCCATGGCCCTGCGGTCCGCCGCGATCTCGGCGACCTGCATGACGCCGATGTCGCGATTGCCGGCGATGATGACAACACGCGCGCCGCTTGGCCCGGTGAATGCCGCCAGATAGCCATAGTCGCGATTGACCCGGTCGCCCGACACAGCGCCTGCGCCGGAGACGAAGCTCTTGCCGGTCTTGCGCTCAATGAGTTCGTCGTAGGTGGAGCCGATGGCGTAGCGCGACCTTTCGAACACCGGCTCCTGAAGCACCCGCAGCGCCGACAGGTAACCGATGTAGACGACATCGTTGGCCTTCAGCATATCGGGCGTCAGGTGCGAGGCGGTGATCACACGGACGCGGTCAGGACCGCCCGCCGCCTGTCGGACCAGGGGCATGATCTCGCGCATCGCCAGGGTCGCCCCCACCGGGGTGTAGTAGGTGTCCAGGTCGATATAGCGGCCCTGGTACTGCGGATTGTCCATCAGCCAGGCGTCCAGATCGACCGGCGAGTTGATCTCGAACGCGCGGATCATCCGCCTGGGTTCATGGGCACCCTCGGTATCGCCGAAAATATAGTAGTCGCCCACCACCAGCAGGACCGGGCGGTCGCCACCGATGCCGGCCCAGAGTGGCGTGGCGGCCAGGGCGGCAAGACCCCGCGTCGGCGCGGTCGCCCGGGAGATCGCCCACCAGCCGCCAAGGTTCACAGCGATCAGAAGTCCAGCCGCAACGATTGCGGGCCAGACCCGGCGCGGCGGGGGTAAGGTCGCGGTCGGCATCCGCGCCACGGGAACCTCAACCACATCCAGACGGTATTCACCGAGCGGGATGACCAGGCGGTGGGGCTCACCTGCCCCGGCTCCGGCATAGAAGTCATCCAGCTTGCGACGCAGGCGGTGGACATAAACCCGGACGGAAGCGTCGCTCGACAGGGCCGCGCCACGCCCGAACACATCCTGCGCCACATCGGCTTCGCGCAGACCCTGAGCGCCGCGGTCAGCGCCGGCCAGGTAGTCAAACAGTTTGGCGAGACCATGTGAACGCCCCAGGATTCCGCTCTCGCGGACCCGCGTCACTTGCGCCAGCAATGCCTCCGACTGGTTCATCACGATACCCGGCGCCTGACCTTGTGCCGGTCATGTAACGCGCTGTAACGGGTGGGCAAGGCGTAAATTCTGTTCGTCGAGGGCCGCCTCGACGCGCAGGCCGGTCGGGGATCGGCGCGCCGGAACCCTGAAGCTCAAGTGAGCTTCAGGGGCCCGGCGCACTGAAATCCGTCAGACACTACTTCTTCATGGCGTCCGCGGCGGCGGCGCCGGCGGCCTTGGTCGCGTCGGCCTTTTCGTCGAGAGCCTTGGCTTCAGCGTTCGCCATGTTCTTGGCGGCGGCGGCGTCCTGTGTCAGGGCGTCAGCCTGGGCCTCGCCGGCCGCTTTCGTGGCGTCGGCCTGGTTCTCTAGATTGGTTGCTTCGACATTGGCCGTGGCTTCCGTCACGTCGGCCTTGGCGTCGACAGCCTTTTCAGCCTTGTTGCAGGCCGCGAGGGACAGCACGCCGAGCGCGGCGATGGCAAGAACAGCAATACGCATAATGGATCTCCTGATGTTGGTTCTGCCACAGCGCACGAAACCGTGAATGGTTGCGCGGGAACCCGGGAGAATCTCGTCGCTACGCCTGCGGGGGCTCTTTGGGCTTCAGCCTCATCGCGGGGCGTTCCACCAGAAACCAGCTGAGGGCCGCAAACGGCAGGACGGCGAGAACCGCAGTCGCGACGTCGAGCCGACCCCAGGCCGCCAGCACCTGCTGCACGGGAAAGGCGTAGATGTAGATGCCGTAGCTTAGGTCGAACGACAGCTTGCCGGGTCGGACAAGCCCCAGGACCGCCGTCGGCAGGGCCAGGGGACCCACAAGCGGAAAGGCCGCGACCGAGACCGCGCCCAGCCAGAGCGGTGTCTTCCATCGGCTCAGGAACAGCGCCGCCCCCGCGAAGAACAGCAGGCCGTTCCGCGCGCCGAGGTAGGCGATGCGGGTGATCTGTTCCTGCGCCCAGTCCGGATGCGCGAAGGTCATATAGAGCCATACGGCGGCGCAGCCCGCGCCCAGCGCCGCCACCAGCGCCAGCCGCGCGCGGATCAGCATCAGCACCAGATAGAAGGTGAACTCCAGCCGCAGGGTCCACAGCACGCCATTGACCACATTCGGCACGGGGACGTCCTGGAAGACCCCGGGAAGCTCGTAGGTCGCGGGATAAAGGAGGGCGTTGCGCAACACATAGAGCGCCGCCTTTGGCCAGTACTCCCCGGCGGTCGCGGTCGTGACGAAGCCGAGCAGGACCACCGTGACAATCAGCGACGCGATCAGGCCAGGTTCGATCCGCAGCAGCCGTTTGATAAGGTAGGACCTGGGATCGCGCTCGTAGCTGCCGGTCACCAGGTAGCCGCTGATCACGAAGAAGATCGAGACCCCCAGTGCACCAAGATCCTCGACGCCGACAATCCGCAGGGGCGGCTGACCGGACAGCGGAAAGGTGTGGCTGACCACCACCAGCAACGCCGCCAGCAACCGCATGAGGTCGAAGTTCATCGCCCCTGCCTAGAGCCATTCGGGATCAGATGAAATCACCTGATCCCGCAGCTTCAGGGGTCAGGGCTGCCGGTAGCCGAGCGTGCCGCGGGTGGCGACGATCAGGCCGACAGCTGCCAGGGTGTAGGCCACCGCCGTGTACATCGCGCCATCGTAGCTCAGGTCGCTGAACCGGTTGAAGGCCCAGTGCATCAGGATGGCAGGTATGACGGCGCCGTGGGTGTTGATCGTCACCCAGGCCATCAGAACGGTCACTGACACCATGGCCAGGCAGAACCAGCCGAGCGGCAGGCTGGACTGCGGCATGCCGGAGAACAGGAACGCCGGCAGGTGCCAGACCGTCCAGATGACGCCCAGCAGCAGGGCGGCCTTGGTCGGGCTGTAGCGGTCCAGCATGCGGGGCAGCGCAAAACCGCGCCAGCCCGGATCCTCCCCGATCGGGCCGGGGTCCAGCACCAGAAGGGCGATCCCCGCCATGGCGAAGTCCGGCCAGTGAGCGAATTGGAGTACCGGCGGCGGCGGCGAATGGGTCACGAAGGCCTGAACATACCGCGCGCCAAGCGCCACAACAGCGATCCCGACGGTGGCCGCCAGATACCACCGCACGCCAAAGCGCCAGTGGAAGATCCGGCCCAGCAGATCGCGAAGGCCAGCCCGGCCGGAGGTCGCCGCCGTCACCACAAACGCCAGGATCGTCGGCGACCAGACGGTCAGGAAGATCAATGGATTCCACAGCGAGACCGGCCCGAAGATGCGGGTCATGGGCTCGCTGGCCACGGCGAACAAAAGGCCGATGCCCCAGGCCAGACCGAAGACCAGGCCGTAGTACAGCCACAGGCCGTCCGACCTTTGTCCAGGGGTTCGCCGCACGCCGGCGGCTAAGGGTTTGTGGTCTTGCATGGAAATTGCGCTCCTGAAGGGAGGCACAGAAGGACGCCGGATCGCCGGGTCGTCTCGGCGGCGATGGAAATTGCGCGTCGATTCCGAACTTAATCGCCCGTCGGATCCGCCGGCGCGGCGAGCGCCGCCCGACGCCAGGCCGTGGGCGTCGCCCCCGTGGCGGCGCGGAAGGCGCGGTTGAAGGGGCTCAGCGAACCAAAGCCCAGGTCAAAGGCGATGCTGGCGATGCTCGCCTCGGCCGCCGCGGGATCGGCGAACTGCGCCTTGGCCGCCGCGATGCGGTAGCCGTTCACGAAGTCGGCGAAGTTGCGATGACCCAGGCTCGCATTGATCAGCCGCCGCAGCCGGTGTTCCTGAACCCCCAGTTCGCGCGCCATCGCCCCGATGCCAAGGCCTTCGCGCCGCCAGCCCCCGGCGTCCATGAACGCCTCCAGCTTGCCAAGCAGCATCCGGTCCGCCGCGATCCGCCGGGCGTCCGGCGCCTGGGTCTGAACCGCCGGGGCGGCGAACAACGGCGCGCGCGCCTTCAGCAACAGCCCGCCCAGCGCCAGGCCCAGCAGCGCGACCGCCGCCGCACCGATCTCGTCGGCGACGGCAAAGACGGCCCAGTCCCCGGCCCGGCCCAGCCAGTGCAACGCCCCCGCGGCGCCCTGGATCGCTGCGAACAGCGCCGCGACGCCCACGATCACCGCCCGTGACGAGCGTCGGCTGTCCACCAGATCGCCGCGCCAGCTGCGCAGGATCAACCACATGGCGTGCAGGCAGAGCACCGCCGCCGCCATGTTGAAGACCGCCAGCAGCATGGGGCTCAGTCCGGGCGGCGCCAATGTCGCCCAAGCCCCCAGCAGCATGAGACCGCCTGCCGGGGCGAAGGCCGCCGCGCGCAGCGGCCGGTCCTGGAAGACGCTGATGACAAACGCCCAGAAGAAGCCGGCCGCCGGAAACGTCAGCCACAGCAGCAGGTCGGGGCGGCCCACCACCATCGCGGCGCGCTCCGAGCCGGCCAGCGTCCAGGCCGCGGCGCTCAGGCAGGCGAGGACGGTGGTCAGCCGGGCGTCCCGGCCCAGCTCACTTCGGCCGACGCTCCAGGCAGTGACCAGGAACGCGCCGACCGCAATGCCGCGCAGTTCAGGCTCAGTGACGGCGAACATCTGACGCCCTCCTGCGCAGGCCCGACGAGGGTTTATCAGCGGACCGGAGACGTCTCGCCTAACGGCCGGACCCAGATGTTCCGGAAGCTCAGCGGCGCGCTGGGATCGCCGTGGGCCTGCAGCTTGATCGGCGAACGGCCATGGGCCTTGTAAAACGGCTTGCCGATAAAGCGGGTCTCGCCGGGCAGGACGAAGTTGTTCTGCACCAGCACCCCATTGTGCAACGCCGTCACGCGCGCCGCGTCCTTCAGGGTTCCATCCGAATTGAAGACCGGCGCCGTCCAGATCACATCGAACGACTGCCACTCACCCGGCCTGCGGCTGGCGTTCACCAGCGGGATCGACTGCTTGTAGATGCTGGCGGCCTGACCGTTGACGTAGGTCGTGTTCTCGAAGGAATCGAGGATCTGCAGCTCGTAGCCGCCATCCCCGGCGCCGGTGGAGGCCAGGAACAGGCCGCTGTTGCCGCGCCCCTGACCCGTGCCCGTGATCCCGGCTGGGACCTTCCATTCCAGGTGCAGCTGATAGCTTTCGAAGGCCTGTCGAGTCTCGATGTTACCGGCGGCCTTCTTCACCGTGATCACCCCGTCGGCCACGATCCAGTCGGCGGCGGACTTGTCCCGCGTCGTGACCCATTGGTTCAGGTCGCCACCGTTGAACAGGATCACGGCATCCGAGGGCGGATCGCTGTCGCGCGGGCCGGGCGTCACGATCGCGGGCACTGGCGCGTAGGCTTCCGTATCGGCGGGCTTGGCGGTCTGCGCCGCGGCGCTTGCGACGGACAGCGACAGTCCGAACGCCAGAACCAGGCCGTGCGTCGTCAGGTGGCCCATGCGCGTCCGATCTCCTTCAACGGCACGCAGCCGCGGTATTCGCCCGGCACGGGATCGTAGCGCAGCGTCTTGGTGGCGCCCGTCTCCGAGGTGAAGAAGCCGACCAGGGTCGCCTGCTTCATCAGGGCGAAGAAGTGCGACTGGGGCTGCTTGGCCGCCTCGGCGTCGTAGCGGGTGAGCAGCTCGGTCTGCCGTGGTCCGCCCAGCGCCGTGAAGCCCGTCCCGTAGGCGGCCAGCGCATCGGCCTGCATCTGGTCCAGCCCGTCCTTCAGCCGCTTCACCTGATCGGGCCCATAGAAGGTCGCCAGGGCCCGGTCGATGAACCGCGCCACGCCGGCCTCCCGCGCGCCGGGCGTATCTGTGGCCGGCATGATGAGGTCGACCGCCACCTCCAGAACCTGCGCCTGCGCCGAGGTCAGCGCCCGGGGCGTCCAGGGGAGCGTCGTCTGGCCCAGGGCCGCGCCCGGAAGCGCGAGACCGCCCCAGAGCGCGCCAAAGGTCAGGCCGGCGCCGAACAGTGCCTGTCGACGGGTGGGCGCGGTGGCCATCTCGAAGCCCTTCACAGGTCGCCCCTCCGCCTGGCGGTGACGGCATGATCCACCGCCCGCGCCGTCAGCGCCATATAGGTCAGCGAAGGGTTCACGCAGGACGCCGAGGTCATCGCCGCCCCGTCGGTGACGTAGACGTTCTTGCAGGCGTGCACCTGGTTGTGGGCGTTCAGCACCGAGGTCTTGGGATCGCGTCCCATGCGCGCGGTGCCCATCTCGTGGATGCCCAGGCCGGGGCCATAGCCCGTGTCGCCGCCCTGCACGTTCTTGAAGCCTGCCGCGTCCAGCATCTCCATCGCCGCCAGCCGCATGTCCTTGCGCATGGCCTTTTCATTCTCGCGGATACTGACGTCGAAGGTCAGGGTCGGCAGGCCGTGCTTGTCTTTGAGCGCCGTGTTCAGGGTGATGCGGTTGTCGGCATAGGGCAGGATTTCGCCGAAGCCGCCGATCCGTATGCTCCAGGGCCCCGGTTGGCTGAGGGCCGCCTTGCGGTCGGCGCCGAAGCCTGGACCATTCAGGCCACGTTCCCAGCTGGGTCGCCCGGCGCCGCCCTGATAGCCGAAGCCGCGCAGGTAGTCGGTGCGGGCGCTGGCCTTGTCGCCGAGGTTGCGGAAGCGCGGGATGTAGATGCCGTTGGGCCGGCGGCCCGAATAGTACATCTCCTCATACCCCGGCGCCTCGGCCTGGGCGCCGACGCCCAGGTGGTGATCCATGACATTGCGTCCGACCTGGTCGCTGTCATTGCCGAAGCCGTTGGGGAAGCGCCGACTGGTGGAGTTCAGCATGATCCAGGCGGTGTTCAGGGCCGAGGCGCAGAGGAACACCACGTCGGCATAGAACTCGATCTCCTGACCACTGGCCACATCCAGCACCCGCACGCCGGTGGCCTTGCCCTTCTTCTCGTCCAGGATCAGCGAGGTGACGATCGAGCCGGGCCGAAGGGTCAGGTTGCCGGTCTTCTCGGCGGCCGGCAGGGTCGAGGCATTGGAGCTGAAATAGGCGCCAAACGGACACCCGCGGATGCACAGGTTCCGGTTCTGGCACTTGCCCCGGCCCTGGGCCAGATGCGCCTCCGTCGGCGCTGTCAGGTGGGCCACGCGGCCGATGGTGATGCGTCGGCTGGGGTCCTTGGCCTCGACCCGGGCTTTGAAGTCCTTCTCGACGCAGTTCATTTCCATGGGTGGCTGGAAATAGCTGTCGGGCAAGTGGGGAAGCCCCTCGGCCTGCCCGCTGACGCCGATGAAGCGCTCGACATGCTCGTACCAGGGCGCCAGGTCCTCGTAGCGGATCGGCCAGTCGACCGCGATCCCCTCCCGGGCGTTGGCCTCGAAGTCGATGGGGCTGTGGCGATAGGTCTGTCGCGCCCACAGCAGCGAACGGCCGCCCACATGATAGCCCCGGATCCAGTCGAAGCGCTGGGTCTCGGTATAGGGGTGCTCGTCGTCCTTGACGAAGAAGTGCTGGGTGTACTCGGTCAGCGCGTAGCCGGTGCGCACCTGGACGGGATAATGCGCCTTCATCTCGGCGGCCGGCAGTCGGCCACCCGGGTATTTGGTCTCCCAGGGGTTCATCGCCGCAGTGGGATAATCCTCGAGGTGCTTCACCATGCCGCCGCGCTCGAGCACCAGGGTCTTGAGCCCCTTTTCGGTCAGTTCCTTGGCCGCCCAGCCGCCGGAGATGCCGGTGCCCACGACAATGGCGTCATAGGTGTTCTTCGGGCGCGCGCGGGTGTTGAGATTGGCCATGTCACTCCCGTGTGGCCCTCCGATCTGCGCCGGGTGGCCGGATTGAGAGGTCGGATGCGCCGCCGCTCATTGCGGCTGGAAGCTTCCATGAAATCGATTACATTTCAACCCGCTGATCGGTCGGATCCACGCCCGGCGGCGCGACTCCGGGAGGGCGACATGAAGCCATTTTCACAGGTTGCGGCGGGCCTGATCGGCGCGTTGGTGCTGAGCCTGGCCGGATCGCCGGCCGAGGCCGATGCGCGCTGGCGTTCGATCTTCGACGGCAAGTCCCTCAAGGGCTGGACTCCCAAGATTGTCGGCCATCCGGCGGGCGACAATTTCCAGAACACCTTCATCGTCAAGGACGGCGCAATCCAGGTGTCGTACGCCGAATACCAACGTTTCCAGGCCCGGTTCGGCCACCTGTTCTACAAGACCCCGTTCAAGGCCTACCGCCTGCGGTTCAACTATCGTGTGCTGGAGCCCAGCCTGCCCGACACGCCCGGCTGGGCGCGGGGCAACAGCGGCGTGATGTTCCACAGCCAGAGCGCGGCGAGCATGACCCTGAGCCAGGCCTTCCCGGTGTCTGTCGAGTTCCAGATCCTGGGCGCCGACGGCCCGAACCCCAGGCCCACCGGCGCCGTCTGCACCCCCGGAGTCAGCATCACCATCGACGGCAAGCGCCAGCCGATTCACTGCACCAACTCCAGCGGCCCCACCATTCCCAACGGAACCTGGACTGCGCTGGAGCTGGAGGTCCTGCCCGACGGCCAGATCACCGAGAAGATCAACGGCGTGGTCGTGCATCGCTACGCCGATGTCGCCCTCGACGCCGCCGACCCGATGGCCGCCGCCGATGCGCGCCGGCTTATCGCTGAACGTGGCGGCGTACTGCCGGTCCGCGAGGGCTACATCGCCCTGCAGAGCGAGGGCCATCCGATTGAATTCAAGGACATCGAAATCCAGCTCATCCGGCCGACAAAGCACCGCTGACCGGCGGCGGGCTTGGGGTGCGACATTCCACCACACCTTCCACCTGCAATGTAAGGTTGTCATTAAGGCATTGCCGCTAAACTGGGTGGGAGTTGGAAGCACCGGCATGTGCCTCTTCCAAGAAGGACCCGTACGGTCATGGAACCTGACGCGCAGAAGCGCCTGTCATATGTCGAAGCCGCAGAGACTGCCCTGGCCGACCTGGGCCATCATTTCGATGCGATCGGATTGAACGCCCTGCGCAGCGTCGTATCCGGCTATCCCGACACGGGCACCACGGGAGCCGGCGAGGTCGCGGCCAGTCTGTTCATGCTGCTGGAGCGGCTCATCGCCGACAAACGGATGGACCGTATGGCCGTCGAGATTCACGTGGCGGCGTGGCGACTGCTGCTGTGCACCGAGCCCAACAGAGAAGCCACCCGGGTTCTGATCAAGGACCTGAACGCACTCCGCAGCCACAGCACCCAGGCCAAGGCCGCCTGACGTCCTGTTGACGGACCGGCCGCCGACCCCACATCGTCATATCGAACGTTGTGGAGACCAGCCGGCCATGCCCCCCAACCACTGGCTCGTGAAGTCCGAGCCCGCCAAGTACGCCTTTGCGGATCTGCAGCGCGATGGCCGCACCGTCTGGGACGGCGTG
>JANNFM010000480.1:0-2510 GCA_031379795.1 Alphaproteobacteria bacterium | reverse complement strand
CCCAGCGCGCCCTGGCTCAACCCCAACAGTCGGCGGCGTCGGCGAAGGCGCCGACCGATGTGGGCGTCGATGTCGTCGAGATTCTCAACTGCGTCGGCGTCGGAGCGCCGCGAGGCTAGTGCGATGACGGAACCCATGACTGTCTTCCCCGGCCGAATCAGTGACCTGCCGACAATAGGCGCCGGTTTTACTCGCCCGAGGCATCAGACGATTTGACGGATGTTAACAGCGCCGCCGCTTTTTCGGTTCGCCATGGTGCTCATTCTGAGCAAGCCAGAATTATGACAGGTCAGACTTCGACGCCGTGGTCGCGGAGTTGGCGGACCAGCCGCCGGAGCAGGATGGCGTTCTGCTCGGCCATCGCCTTGACCATTTCCGGGCTTGCGACCTCGTTGGAGCCGATCAGGCCGCCTTCGACATCGCGCAACGCCCCTTCGTCGATCAGTTTCTGAATACGCCGGCGGGCGGTTTCGTAAGACAGGCCCAGCGAAAGCGCCACAGCATTGCGGCTGATCGGACGTTTGATCTCCTGGGGTTCGGGCGTGTCGAGACTCGCATAGGCTTGGGAGAGATCCTTGTCGGCGTTGAGATGGGCCACATTGGCCACCGCGACCGTACTCAGGATCAGGGCGTCGATGGGATCATGCCGGCCACCGCGCAGAATGGCGCTGTAGATGGACACCACATAGTCCATCGAGACCCGCGAGATGATCCTGAGATGCGACGGATCATTCATGTCGGGAGAGCCTCGAAACGCGAATCGACAGCGCGTCGGGACAGCGCCACCTGTTGCGCGTCCAGTTACTATGGCTGGAGGACGATGGGTATCAGTTGCAGGCTCAGGGCCAGTCGCCTCTCGGCCTCTCTACCGGCCTCGCCGGGGGAGAGGAGAGGTTTGGGCGACCATTCGCAACGGGCCACGCTTGAGGGACCCTTCCACACTCCGGCTGCGCCATCAGCTAAGTTGCGTCGGTGAGGCGTGAGAGGGCGTTTTCAAGTTTGGCTTTGGCGCCTTCGGCCTCGGCCAGGCGCTCACGGTTTTCCTCGACCACCTCTTCCGGGGCGCGGGCGATGAAGTCGGCGTTCGCCAGTTTCTTGGCCGTGCGGTCGATGTCGGAGGCCAGGGCGGCAACGTCCTTGGTCAGGCGGGCGCGCTCGGCGGCGAGGTCAATGAATTCGGCGACCGGCAGGGCAAAAGTAGCGCCGGCGATGACGAAGGGGATGGATCCCGCCGGGGCGACATCCACCGTCTCGACGCCGGAGACCCTCAACAGCTGAGCGATCTGGCCAGCGCTGGCCGCGAGTGTCCGGCGCTGGGCGTCGGTGGCGTCGATGACCAGCAACGGGGGCTTGGCCGACAGCGGCACGTTCAGACCGGAGCGGACCGAGCGACCCTCCGAGATGGTATCGATGATCAGGCTGATCTCGGCATCAGCTTTCGCGTCGATCAGGTCGGACGACAGCTCGGGCCAGCGGGCCACCATCAGGAAGCCGGTGTGGTCGCGATTGGCACCGAGATCTGCCGTCTGGGCCCACAGCTCCTCGGTGATGAAAGGCATGGTGGGGTGCAGCAGCTTCAGGATCACATCCAGCACCCAGGCGGTGGTGGCCTGGGTTTCGGCCCTGGCGGCGGCGTCGTCGCCGGTCAGCAGGGGCTTGGCGAGTTCCACGTACCAGTCGCAGAACTGGTTCCAGATGAAGCGGTAAAGCTGCTCGGTGGACTCACCAAAACCGCAGTCGGCGAGCGAGGCGGTGACGGCCTGGGCGGTGCGGGTGGTCTCGCCCACGATCCAGCGGTTCAGGGGGGCCTTGACGGTGGCGGGGTCAAAACCTTCGGCGCGGGCGCAGCCGTTCATCTGGCAGAAGCGGGTTGCGTTCCACAGCTTGGTGCCGAAGTTGCGATATCCTTCAATGCGTTGCTTGCTCAGTTTGATGTCGCGGGCCTGACCGGACATGGCCGTCAGCGTGAACCGCAGGGCATCGGCGCCGTACTGATCCACCAGCTCCAGCGGGTCCATGACGTTGCCCTTGGACTTGGACATCTTGGCGCCCGTGGCGTCGCGCACCAGGGCGTTGATAAAGATCCGCTTGAACGGGACTTCGCCAGTGAAGTGAATGCCCTGCATCATCATCCGGGCCACCCAGAAGAAGATGATGTCGAAGCCGGTGATCAGGGTGTGCGTGGGATAGAACCGCGCCAGATCGTCGGTCTTGTCCGGCCAGCCCATGGTGGAGAACGGCCATAGACCCGACGAGAACCAGGTGTCGAGAACGTCCTCGTCCTGTCGGATCGGGGTCGGGCGGCCGTAGTGCTCGTCGGCTTTGCTCTGAGCTTCGGCCTCGGTTTCCTCGACGAAGGCGTAACCGTCCGGGCCGTACCAGGCCGGGATGCGGTGGCCCCACCAGAGCTGGCGGCTGACGCACCACGGCTGAATGTTTCGCATCCACTCGAAGTAGGTCTTCTCCCAGGCCTTGGGCACGAAGACCATGTCGCCGTCCTCGACCGCCTT
>JANNFM010000506.1:0-8769 GCA_031379795.1 Alphaproteobacteria bacterium | reverse complement strand
CCCAGCGCATTGTGCATGGTGCACCGATTGTCCCAGATCACCACCATCCCCGGCGTCCAGTGGTGGCGATAGATGAACTGGTCCTGGACCAGGTGTTTGTGCAGGTCAGCCAGGATCGGGTCGGCCTCGTCGGGGGCCATGCCCTCGATGCCGACGGTATAGACGGGCGACACGAACAGCGCCTTGCGGCCGGTGACCGGGTGGGTGCGCACCAGCGGGTGGACGTAGGTCTTGTCGGCCTCCGGGCTGACAATGATCGGCATGGCGCGCAGGTGAAGCTCCCGCGAGTAGGCACTTTGCGGGCCATAGGCGCGACTGGCCGAATGCACCGCGCGCAGCGGAGCCAGTTTGTCTTTTGTGGCCTGCGGCAGCGCCTCGTAGGCCGAGGCTGCGTCGCAATAGAGCGTGTCGCCCCCCACCGGGGGAATGGTTTCGGAGCGCAGGATGGTCGCGGCGGGCGGTTTGGCCTGAAAGCTCCAGTCGGAGTGCCAGTTGCCGCCGAACGGCGTCACCTTCTCGTCCGGCTCACGGCGGACCTCCAGCACGTTGGGATGGCCCTCCATCGGCTTGACATAGGGGTCGTCGCCGAAGGGGCCCATCTGCAGGGTGAAGGCCTCAAGCTGGTCCAGGGTCAGCGGTTGATCCGGAAACACCACGACGCCGTGTCGGGCCCAGGCCGCCTTCACCTCCGCCAGCACGGCGGGTTCCAGCGGCTGCGACAGATCAACCCCGGTAATCTCGGCGCCGAAGCCGGTCGGCTGGGGCGTCACCGTGATCGTGCGCCAGGCGCTTTGCGCTTCTGTTGGCATCGTTGTCTCCTCCTTCGTCACCTTAGCATCAAACACCTGTTTGCGTCCGCCACGGCAAGCCTGTAATCGAGCCTCACCATGGCTGCATTTGACTCATCCGAAGACAAGCTCATCGCGCTCACCCCGGACCGGGAGGTCGACGTGCGCGCCACCTTTGGCGTCGATATCGACATGAAGGTGCCTGCCTTCACGGACCGCGACAGTCACGTGCCGGACCTTGATCCGGCCTATCAGTTCGATCCCGAAACCACGCGCGCCATCCTGGCGGGCTTCGCCTTTGATCGCCGCGTCATGGTGCAGGGCTATCACGGCACCGGCAAATCCACCCACATCGAGCAGGTGGCCGCGCGCCTGAACTGGCCGCTGATCCGGGTTAACCTGGACAGCCACGTCAGCCGCATCGACCTGGTCGGCAAGGACGCCATCGTCCTGAAAGACGGCAAACAGATCACCGAATTCCGCGAGGGCATGCTGCCCTGGGCGATCCAGCGGCCCATCGCCCTGGTGTTCGACGAATATGACGCCGGCCGTCCGGACGTGATGTTCGTGATCCAGCGGGTGCTGGAGGCGCAGGGCAAGCTGACCCTGCTGGACCAGAACCGCGTGATCCAGCCCAACAAGTGGTTCCGGCTGTTCTCCACGACCAACACCATCGGTCTTGGCGACACGACCGGCCTCTATCACGGCACGCAACAGATCAATCAGGGCCAGATGGACCGCTGGTCGATCGTCACGACGCTGAA
This sequence comes from Alphaproteobacteria bacterium, assembly GCA_031379795.1. Classification (GTDB taxonomy): domain Bacteria; phylum Pseudomonadota; class Alphaproteobacteria; order Caulobacterales; family Caulobacteraceae; genus Phenylobacterium. The sequence goes on along the minus strand of JANNFM010000506.1, from coordinate 7,217 downwards.
CTATCTGGCCCACGACGTGGAAGCCGAGATCGTGCTGTCCAAGGCCGCGTCCTACAACACTGTCGAGGGTCGCCGCACCATCAGCGCCATGGTCCGCGTCGCCGACATGACCCGCAACGCCTTCATGAACGGCGACATCTCCACCGTCATGAGCCCGCGCACGGTGATCACCTGGGCGCAAAACACCGAGATCTTCGGCGGTGACATCGGCCTGGCGTTCCGCATGACCTTCCTGAACAAGTGCGATGAGCTGGAGCGCGGCACGGTCGCCGAATTCTTCCAGCGCGCGTTCGGCACGGATTTGCCGGAGAGCACGGCGCGGGTGCGGGTGGCGTAAAGCGGGTCTTCAGGTCTTAACCCACGGCTGTCATCCCGGTTTTGGCAATAGCCAAAGACCGGGACCCATAAGCTCCGAAGGTGGTGAACTGGCACAGTGTCACCGCTGCGGCGCTATCCGGAAGCGTTAGCGTTTGTGGGTCCCGGTCTTTCGCTTGCAGCGAAAACCGGGATGACAGCGTTGGAGTGTATCGATCAAGTTCACGCGTCGAACGCGCCACCTTGTTTTCTCCGCCCTCACGAATACCGTACCTCACCTGCCACCGTAGCGTCCCCGCCCCTCACCTCACCCAACGCCCACGCCAGATCGGCCAGATACGTGTCCGCCACCTCAGCATGAAACGGCGACAGCATCAGGTGCAGGCTCTTCGGCTCGGTGGTCAGGCTGGTGAACCAGCCGCGTTCGCGGAGTTTGGTCCAGATGGCGACGCTGTCGGCCTGCGGGTGGTTGAAGGCCAGGATGCCAAGCTTGGGCTGGCCCAGGACGGTGAAGCCAAGCGCCTCCGCGCCCGCCGCGATTTTGGATCGCGCTGCCGTGACCTGGCCCTGTTTCTCGCGGTAGCCCGCCACGCCCAGGAAATTCATCACCGCCCAGGCCGCCGAGATGGCGCCGCCGGGCCGCGTGCCAGCCAGGGTGGGGGTGATCATGCGACCACCCGGCCAGTCCTTGAAGTCGAAGATCATGAATTTCTGCAGGGCGGCGTCGCGGAAGAACACCGTCGAGGCGCCCTTGGCGCAGTAGCCGTACTTGTGCAGATCGGCAGACATCGAGCGGACGCCCTGGAGCTCGAAGTCAAAGGGCGGGATATCCTCGCCGTTCATGCGGACGAAGGGGGCGATATAGCCGCCGACGCAGGCATCCACGTGGAGCCACAGGTCGCGGGCCAGGGCCAGGTCTGACAACGCCGCGATGGGATCGATCAGGCCGTAGGGGAAGCTGGGCGCAGAACCCACGATCATCATGGTGGACGCATCGCACACTGCCGCCATGGCCTCCGGATCGGCCAGGAAGTCCCGGATCGGCGTACGGCGCACCTCGATCTCCATGACCGCGCAGGCCTTGTCGAAGGCCGGATGGGCCGATCGGGGCAGGACGATGTTGAGCGGTCCGGAGACGCCCTGTTCCTTGCGCGCATAGTCACGGGCGGCCTTGACTGCCATGGTGATGGAATCTGTGCCGCCGGAGGTGATGGTGCCGGACGCGCCGTCGGGGCCATGCAGCAGGGCGAGGCCAAAGCCCACCACCTCAGCCTCCATCCGGGCCAGGCTGGGGAAGGCGGCGGGGCCCAGGCCGTTCTCGGACATGAAGAGGGCATAGGCCTCCTTCTGCACCCGCTCGACCTCGGGGCCGGCGTTGAAGACGTAGACGGCAGTCTTTCCATCGCGCCAGGCGACGTCGCCGGTGGCGTAGTCGGCCATGCGTGACTTCAGGGTTGGCCAGTCGGTTCCGGTGTCGGGGAGCGGGTTTATCATGCGGGCATCATCACGCGGCGTGGGTCGCCTGCGAAGCCCCTTTTCTGGCCCTCAATATCCACACCGCCGCCAGCGCCAGCGCAGCGAACACGACCCCGCCCGGCGCCGGGAACAACGGCCAGGCTTCGGGTCGTTGCAGAACCACCAGACCCGACAGCGCGATGAAGCCGGTGAGCAACACATTGGGCGCGGCATGACCCGCCGCCGCCCCCAGCCAGGTGCCGCTGCGCTCAACGAAGCGGGTCAGGAGTTCGCGGTAGATCACGCAGGCGATGACGAACACCCCCAGCATCAGCGGCGGCGCGGCCTCCAACTCCGGGAACAGGCCGACTTTCAGGAACGTCGGGATCAGGTGCCAGGCGGCCCAGACAAGACCCAGGATCAGTACACCCACACGGCGGCCAAACGCTTTTACTGCCAGAGCCAGACCGCCGCCGGCCCAGCCCAGTTCCTCAAGAACGCTGGTCAGAAGCGTGCCCGCGACCAGGGTCGCCGCGTCCGGAACTGCGCGCGGCTGACCGCTGAAGCCTGCGGCCCCGGTCAACAGCGCCGCCACCAGCGCCAGCCCGGCGATCGTAAGGGTGATCAGCGCCGCCTGTCCCACGCTGCGCCACCGGATCGGTCCCTCGCGTTTGCCGAGCCCCCAGTTGAGCGCCAGTCCCGCGACAGCCGGGCTGAGAATCATCACCAGCTTGCCCAGATCGCCGATCCGGGGGTCATCAAGAGCCATCAGGCCAGCGGGCAGCCCCAGCACGATGACGCAGAACAGACCAAACCTTACGCGCGCCGCCATCGTTTCCCCCGGAGCGCCGTCGGACGGCGCGATTGCCCTTCAGACCCTATGGCAAAGTCAAACCCTGTGCACCCCGGTTTCCCGGCCGGTTCCTTCGCCAGAACATCAGGCCCTGCATCCGCGTCAAAACTGCGTTACGCATTGACTCGAAAACTTCGGGGGAAGCGGTCCATGCTGTTCGTACGATGGGACGTCGCTGCGATTGCGGGGATGGCGATGGCGATTGCGGCGGGTGCGACGCTGGCGCAGACGCGCTCGTCCGTGGTGCCCATGCCCGGCTATGTCACGCCGCCGGAGAATTCAGCGGGCCTCTATCCGATCAGTGGCGAACCGATCTTTCGCGAAAAGTGCGCCGCCTGCCATGAACCCGCCGTCGACCGTGCGCCTGACCGGCAGCAACTGGGCGCGCGGTCGCCGGAAGAGGTCTATGACGCCCTGACCATCGGCGCGATGAAGCCCATGGGCGAGACCCTGTCGCCTGCAGAAATCTATGGTGTGGTCCGGTTCCTGACCGGCAAGTCGCCGACCCCGCAAACCGCTCAGGGGCCTGACCCCAACGTCTGCGTAACGCACGGACCCTTGCAGCCTGCCGGGCCTCAGTGGAACGGCTGGGGTCGCGATGTGGCCAACAGCCGGTTCCAGCCGAACCCCGGCCTGAGCGCCGCCGACATCCCGCGCCTGAAGGTGAAATGGGCGTTCTCGTACCCCGGCACCAAAAATACCCAACCGCTGGTGTTTGGCGACCGCCTGTTTGTGGCCAGTCTGGCAGGCAAGCTCTATTCACTGGATGCCGCGAGCGGCTGTGTTCACTGGCGTTACGATTTCCGGGGCGGGGCGCGAGCCTCCATGAGCATCGGCAAGCATCCGGGAGCGGCCAGCGGCTATGCGCTCTATGTGGGCGACGACCGGATGTTCATGCGCGCGCTGGACGCCGCGTCCGGCAAGGTGCTGTGGACCACGCGGGTCGATGACCATCGCGTCGGGCGCATCACCGGGTCACCGGCGCTCTACAACAACGTGCTCTATGTGCCGCTGTCGGCGTCGGAGGAGAGCCAGGGCAATGTCGGGGCCTATGGCTGCTGCACCTTCATCGGGACGGTGGTGGCGCTGGATGCCCGGACCGGCAAACAGATCTGGAAACAGGCGATCCTCAATGAGAAGCCGCACCCGACCCGGCTGAATCCGGCTGGCACGCAGTTGTTTGGTCGGGCCGGCGGGGCGATCTGGTCGGCGCCGACCATCGACGCCAGACGCGGCCAGCTCTATGTGGCCACCGGCGACAGCTATACCGAGGTGGATCACCCGGCCTCCGACGCGGTGCTGGCCATGGACCTGAAGACCGGCGCCATCCGCTGGACCCGACAGGTGCTGGCAAATGACAACTTCATGTCCGGGACCATCAATGGCCCGCTGGGCGAGCGCGGCCCGGACTTTGATTTCGGGTCCTCACCCAATCTGGTGCGGCTGGCGAACGGGCGCGAGCTGGTGATCACCGGCAACAAGTCGTCCATCGTCTATGCCATGAACCCGGCGACGGGACAGATCGTTTGGCAGACCCCGAAACTGGGGTCCGGGGGCACGTCCGGCGGGGTGGAATGGTCAACCGCGACCGATGGGCGACGGATCTATGCGCCGCTGGTGGATAGCGTCACGGAAGGTCGGCCCGGCCTGGTGGCGCTGGACCCGGCCTCTGGTCGCGAACTCTGGCGTGTCGACACGCCAAAGAACCTGCCCTGCAACGTCCCCTCAGGCCGATGCCGACCCGGAATATCTCAGGCGGCGACGGTGATCCCCGGCGCGATCCTTGTCGGCGTGCTGGACGGGCGGCTAAGGGCCTATGCCACGGCGGATGGCAAGCCGATCTGGAGCTTTGACACCACCACGCCCCGCGACACCGTCAACGGGGTCAGCCAGGCTCCCGGCGGTTACCTCGACATGGGCGGCCCTGTGGTGGCCGGAGGGCGGCTCTATGTGCACTCCGGCTACAACGGCAGCGCGGGTGCCAACAACCTGCTGCTGGCGTTTTCCATCGACGGGAAATAGCGCGCCCTAGGGTCCGTATTCAATCCCGCTCATCCCGGCGAATGCCGGGACCCAGATGGAATGGCGTTGGGGTGGGTTCTATGCCCGCGCAACGATTCCAGGCATCCTCCCAACCTTGAGATCTGGGTCCCGGCATTCGCCGGGATGAGCGGATGTTATTGAAATTGTTGACTGTATACTGAGCCCAAACCTAGGGCAGCGCGTAGGCCACCACATAGTCGCCCTTGGCCTGGTTCATCCGTGCGCCGCCAGCTGACACCACCACATACTGCTTGCCGGTTTTCGGCGAGACGTAGGTCGATGGGGTGCCGCCAACGCCGACCGGCAGCTTGGCCTTCCACAACACCTTGCCCGTCGCATTGTCATAGGCGCGCAGGTAGGGGTCGATGGTGGCGGCGTGGAAGGTGACGCCGCCCGCCGTGGTGATCACGCCGCCAAGGCCGATAGTGCCGACCGGAAGCGGTATCTTTGATTCCAGGCCCAGCGGCCCCTCGGATTCGGCGGTGCCGACCGGCACCTGCCAGACGATCTGGCGGGTCTTGACGTCGATCGCCGTCATCATGCCGTGCGGCGGCTGAAGGCAGGGCGTGAAGAGCGGGCTCACCATCCATTTGTTCTCGCTCTTGTAGGCCACAGCCTTCATGCTGGGCGGCGGGCGGTCCTTGGCCAGCTTGAGCTGGAGGCCCGGGTCCTTGGTGGGAACCAGTCGCACGCCCTGCGGGATCCTGACGTCCGTCACCAGCAACAGGCCGCGACGGGCATCGAAGGCACCGGACCCCCAGTTCATGCCGCCGGCATTGCCGGGATACTGCAGAGAGGCTTGCTTGCCGCCCGGCGGCGTGAAGTCGCCGTCATAGCGCAACTGCTTGAAGGTGATCCGGCAGTAGAGTTGATCCAGTGGAGTGGCGCCCCACATCATCTTTTCCGTCAGACGTTCGACGCCGACGGTCGGCATTTCTACCGAATAGGGCTGGGTGGGCGACAGCCACTCACCCTTCTGGGCACCGCGCGGGGTGGAGACTTCCACCACCTTGGTGAGCGGTTTGCCGGTGCGGCGGTCGAGCACGAAGACCTGCCCGCGCTTGGTGAACTGGACCAGGGCCGGGGCCGTGCCGCCGGCCACGGGGAAGTCGATCAGCATGGGTTGCGAGGGGACATCATAGTCCCAGACATCGTGGTGCACGGTCTGAAACACCCAGCGCTCCTTGCCCGTCGCGATATCCAGCGCGACGACCGAGGAGGAATAGAATTCGCTGAGCAAGGACCGGTGCGAGCCCCAGTAGTCGGGCGTCGAGTTGCCGGTCGGCAGGTAGATCAGCCCCAGCTCGGGATCGAAAGCGGGTGTGGACCAGACGTTGGGCGTGCCGCGCGTATAGGTCTGGCCCTCAGGCGGCGGTTTGGTGATCGCTGGATTGCCCAGATCCCAGGCCCAGACCAGTTCGCCGGTGACCACGTCAAACGCGCGGACCACGCCGGCAGGCTCGGCGATCTCCTGGTTGTCGGCCACCCAGCCGCCGATGATGACGCGGTTGCCGACCACGGTGGGCATCGAGGTCTGAAAATAGAACCCCCTCTTGATCGGCCCGATGCCGGTGGTCAGGCTGACCTTGCCGGCGACACCGAAGCCCGGGCATGGCGCGCCGGTTTCGGCGTCCAGCGCCAGCAGTTCGGCGTTGATGGTCGACGTGATGATCCGGCGGCTGCAAACCGGTGCGGCGGGTGATGGCTCAACCGCTGCGGCGACAGGCTTCACCACCGGGGCAGGTTTTGCGACGACCTTCGTTACCGGCTTGGCGGCAGCGTCGGCGGACTTCGCAGCTGTTGAAGCTGGGTTGGACACCGCCACCTTGGGCTGCGTCCCGTCCCAATAGCCAACGCCACGACAGCGGTTCCAGAAGCCGGTCTTCACCTTGGGGTCGCGGCGCCAGATTTCCTTGCCGGTGTCAGCGTTCAGCGCGATCACCACATTGGTCGGCGTGCAGATGAAGACCTTATCGCCGACCTGCATCGGGGTGTTCTGATCTTCAGAGCCGCGGTTGGCCTTTTCGCCACTGCGGAAGGTCCAGGCGACCTTCAGGTCATCCACGTTCTCGCGGTTGATCTGATCGACCGGCGCATATCGCGCGCCGCCGGGATCACGACCATAGTAGCGCCAGTCCGAGCCCGTCTGGGCCGACGGAGCGGCATCCTGCACCTGAGCCGGCGTCACCGCCTGACCCTGTGTAAACGTGTCCGGTATCGTCAGGCCCAGAACGGCAAAACACGCCACGGTCGCCAGCGCCGTCGCCGCAGCGGCCTGTCCCCGCAGAGGGACCCTGCGCGTGGCCGGCAGCACCAGCAACAGAAACAGGCCCAGAACAGCAGGCGCCACCAGACGCGGCACCAGCGACCAATAGACCAGTCCGGACTCCCAGATCGCCCAGGCCAGGGTGGCGGCCAGGACGGCGGCATAGACGAAGCCCGCCGCCGGGTGTCGCCGGATCAACAGGATGCCCGACGCGATGACCCCGGCCCCGGCCAGGAAGTAGTAGGGAGATCCGTCGAGATAGATCAGCCAGCCGCCGCCGCCCAG
>JANNFM010000446.1:0-4779 GCA_031379795.1 Alphaproteobacteria bacterium | reverse complement strand
GAAGGCCCGGTGGGCCTCGTCGCGGATTTGTTCGAAGATCTCGTCCTCGAGGAATCCGGCCTCGCTCAGCGTGGTGTGGAGATGATCGACCAGATCCTTGGTGTCGAGTTCGCCGGTGAGCTCATAGAGTTGGCGCTTGAGGTCGGCATCGGTGCGTTCCCCGTCGAAGAACTCGAGACACGCGGTCAGTACGGGCGGGATGATGAGTGTGGCGTCCGAGTAGTGGTAGCCGTCGCGAATGAGCAGGCCGGGCCGCTCGGGAACGGGGGACGGCATGAAGTCCAAGTTCATACGAAGCTTGGGGAGGAGTTCGGACATAGGAACTACTTTACCAACCAATCCGGCCCCGGCCGTGCTGACAGGGTGAGAACCGACCGATGACCGCGCCCCGGCCTGCCTTCGCCCTGACCGACAGGGCGGGCGATATCCACAGCTTTCCTGGCCCTCGCCCCAGCCTGATCGCGTTCATCAAGGAGGATTGCCATACGTGCAATCTGGCGGCGCCGTTGCTGGAGGCGTTTCATCAGGCCTGGGGCGACAAGGCCGATGTGCTGGTGCTGGGGCAGTCGACGGAGGGCAATTCGATCCTGCAGGAACGCCACGGCTTCACCCTGCCCTTCCTGGATGACAGCGCGTGCAAGACCTCGTTCGCCTGGGATTTCGAGATCGTGCCGGCGGTCTACTGGATCGGCGCTGACGGCGAGGTGACGACGAAGCTGGAAGGGTTTGTCCGGGAGGAGTGGCAGGCGCTGGATCGCCAGATCGCCGCTGACCTGAACGCCGCCCCCGCCGCCATCGCCTGGGCCGACCTGCCGGAGTGGCGGCCCGGCTGCGGCTCAAAACACCTGGACCCGGAGATCCACGACAGACTGCAAGCCGAGGCCGACGACAGCCCGATCCGCGCCCGACGCATCGAGATCGCCAGCGCCGACGATATCGCCGAGTTCATGTTCGACCAGGGCTTCAGCGACGGCCTGCCGCTGGTGCCACCCACGGCCGAGCGGGTGATCCGGATGCTGGCCGGCACGCCCCGCGCGCCGCAGGATATCGTCGCCATCGTGCCGCCCAACATGGCGCCGGTGACGGTGGAGAAGATTGCCATCAACGCCGTGATGGCGGGTTGCAAGCCGGAGTACCTGCCGGTGGTGATTGCCGCCGTCGAGGCAGTCTGCACCGACGAATTCAACATGCACGGGGTGACCGCCACCACCATGGGCGCCTCGCCGGTGCTGGTGGTCAACGGCCCGATCCGCGAACGTATCGGCATGAACATGCGGCTGGGGGCACTTGGAACCGGCAACCGGGCCAACGCCACCATCGGTCGCGCGCTCAGGCTGGTGATACGCAATGTGGGCGGGGCCCAGCCGGGCGGCGTGGATCGCTCGACCCTGAGCACCCCGATGAAGTTCACCATGTGCTTTGCCGAGTGGGAGGAGGGTTCGCCCTGGGAGCCGTTGCACGTGGAGCGCGGGTTCAAAGCCGAGGACTCCGTGGTCACCGCCTTCGCCATGACCAGCGGACCGGTGCAGATCGTCGATCAGGATTCGCGCCAGCCGGACCAGATGGGCGGGACGCTGGGGCTGGGGCTGGAGAGCATGTTCCTGTCGAAAATCCGGCGGATGCACACCGACGCCCTGCTGGTGGTTTGTCCGGAACATCTGGCCACGCTGACCAGCGAAGGCCCCTACTCCAAGGCCCGCCTGCGCGAACGCATTCAGGCGGTGACCACGCGACCGATGCGCGAGATGGTGGCCAACGAGGTCTCCGGCGCCGGCATCACCCTGGCCATGGCCGCGAAGATGACGGATGCGCAGCTGGACACGCCGGTCTCCAAGTTCGCCAGCGACGCCTATATCCATATTGTGGTGGCGGGGTCCGACGCCGGAAAATTCTCGGCGGCCTTCTACGGCTGGGTCACCGGACCGATGGGCTCGATCAGCGTTTCCCGGAAAATCGAATGCTGATAGCGTGACCTGAAGGCTTCAAGGAGGATGTCGATGACGACCATTCTGGACCCGACTGATGAGCGGGTCCCCGTCGAGCGTCAGATCACGACGCGGACGGGCGATATCACCGGTGTGATCGGGCTGCTGGATATCGCCAAGCCGCGTGGCAACATCCTGCTGGATGAGCTGGAAGTGCTGATGGCGGCCCGCTATCCGAAGGTCGAGGTCAGGCGCTACACCAAGCCCACCTTCACCAAGCCCTGCCCGTCGGACCTGCGCCTGAAGATCAAGGCCGAGTGCGCGGTGCTGGTGGAAGGCCTGGCTGATTGAGGATCATGCACGACGTGCAGTTTGCACGACACTGTGTGGTTTGAGATCCAGGGACTTCCGGCAGTGACCATCGCCTCCAGCGAATTTGGCCAGGCCGCCGAGGTCCAGCGCAAGGCGCTGGGCATGGAGGGCGCGCGCTATGTGCTGGTGGACCACCCCATCCAGGACGCCACCGACGACGAGATGCGCGGCAAGGCGCACGCGGTGCTGGACCAGGTGATTGCGGCGTTGACGGTTTAGGATGGCCAGAGCCTCGGAAGTTCCGAGGTTTCCCCCTTCAGGGGGAAGGCGGCGCGAGGCCCCGCAGGGGCGAGTCGCCGATGGGGGAAGTGTCCTGTCTTGAGCCCGGTACGCAACGTCGTCGCTTGATCCAATCTCGGTGCGGTTCCTCCCCCATCGGCCACTTGCGCTCCGCGCGTCGGGCCGCTTTCCCCCGGAGGGGGAAGCCAGAAACGCAGTCGCCATTCACAGGAACTTGCGGGTTAACGGCGGTCAGTTGAAGGCATACCCTTGCCCTGAGGCACGAAAGGTCTGATCTGGCCCCATGCTGAGGGAAGAGCACTACACCGCCTCGTCGCTGGATTCACTGGAGGGCGTCCCGGATCCCGTCGAGGCCCCGGTCGCGAAGGCCAGTCTGCTGGTGATCGCGCGCAAGCTGGCGCCGGGTCTCTCGATCGTGGTGCTGGTGTCGATGGCCGCCGCCTGGCTGGCCGACCACTACACAGTGCCCATCCTGCTGTTCGCGCTCCTGCTGGGCATGGCGATGAACTTCCTTCGCACTGACGCCAGCTATCGCCCCGGCCTCGACTTCGCGACGCGGCAATTGCTGCGGCTGGGCGTGGCCCTGCTGGGCGCGCGGATCACGGCCAATCAGGTGATGTCGCTGGGCGGCAATGTGGTGCTGGTGGTGACGCTGGGCGTCGCCCTGACCATCACCGCCGGCTGGCTGCTGTCGAGGGTCCTCAAGCTCAGGCCCGAGTTCGGCGTGCTGACCGCCGGCGCCGTAGCCATCTGCGGCGCCTCGGCGGCTCTCGCGATCTCGTCGGTCCTGCCGCCCTCACCGACGCGTGAGCGCGACACCCTGCTGACCGTGGTGGGTGTGACCGCGCTCTCGACCGTGGCCATGGTGACCTACCCGGTGCTGGCCGCCGCCCTGGGCCTGTCCGAACAACAGACCGGCCTGCTGCTGGGCGCCACCATTCACGATGTGGCCCAGGTGGTAGGCGCGGGCTATGGCGTGTCGAAGGAGGTCGGCGACACAGCCACCATCGTCAAGCTGTATCGCGTGGCGTTGCTGCTGCCGGTCATCGTGATCGTCGCCCTGCTGTTCCGGGCGAGGTCCGAGACCAAGACCAACTGGCGCACCGCGCCGCTGATCCCAGGCTTTCTGCTGGGCTTCATCGCCCTGGTGGCCATCAACTCCACAGGCCTCGTGCCCAAGGAACTGCCCACCGCCGCCGGCGAGATTTCCCGCTGGCTGCTGGTGGCGGCGATCGCCGCGGTGGGCGTCAAGACCTCGCTCGGCGACATGTTCAAGGTGGGCCTGAACTCGCTGGCGATCATCGTTCTGGAGACGCTGGTGATCCTGGCCTTCGCGCTCACCGCCATCCAGCTGATGTGACGATCAGCCGGCGGCGGCCTCCAGCTTGTCCTGGGTGCGCAGGTCAAAGTCGGAGGCGTCGTGGCGTTCGCGCAGCTGGCTGGCGGGGTCGCCCTGGGCGCGGTTGACCATCCGGCCGCGCTTGACGGCGGGGCGCTCGGCAATCTGGTCGGTCCATCGGATGACGTGTCTGTACTCGGCCACCTGCAGGAACTCGCCGGCCTCATAGACCACGCCCTTCACCAGCGCGCCGTACCAGGGCCAGACGGCCATGTCGGCGATGGTGTAGTCGGCGCCGCCCAGATACTCGCTCTCGGCCAGCCGCCGATCCAGAACGTCCAGCTGGCGCTTCACCTCCATCGCAAAGCGGTCGATGGCGTATTCGATCTTGGTCGGCGCATAGGCGTAGAAGTGCCCGAACCCGCCGCCCAGATAGGGCGCAGACCCCATCTGCCACATCAGCCAGGACAGGCACTCAGCGCGTGCGGCCGGCTCGGTCGGCAGGAATTCCCCAAACTTCTCGGCCAGGTGGATCAGGATCGCGCCTGACTCGAAAATCCGGATCGGCGTGGGGCCCGAGTGGTCCATCAGGGCCGGGATCTTGGAATTGGGGTTCACCGAGACGAAGCCGGAGCCGAACTGGTCACCTGACCCGATGTTGATCAGCCAGGCGTCGTATTCCGCGCCCTTGTGACCCTTGGCCAGCAACTCTTCCAACATCACCGTCACCTTCACCCCGTTGGGCGTGGCCAGGGAATAGAGCTGGAACGGATGCTTGCCGACCTGCAACGGCTGTTCCTTGGTCGGTCCGGCAATGGGCCGGTTGATGGCCGCGAAGCGACCGCCGTTCTCCTTGTTCCAGGTCCAGATCGCGGGCGGGGTGTAGGGGGCGTCGGTCATGGG
>JANNFM010000502.1:0-4399 GCA_031379795.1 Alphaproteobacteria bacterium | reverse complement strand
CTGGGCGGCGGGTTCGATGACGAGCGTGGCGGCGACGAAGGCGAACGTCAGCTTGGGGCGAAGCATGGGGGGAGACAGTCCGGTTGCGACCGCGTTCACGGTCAGGAAGAACGATTGTCTAATTGTACGCACATCTCGCCGGACACTAACCCCCAAATCCTGAGGGAGATTCCAGAACAGCTGTTGGGCAATCGCGGCTCGCCGCCGCCGAAAATCCCTGCGATGGTGGCGCAAAGTCCGGGGGGAACGACCATGAAGAGCCTGCCGCTGTGGATGGCCTTGAGCCTCGTCCTCTGTCTGGCCGCCTGCGGCAAACCCGGCGTCGACGCCAAACGCATCGAGGCCGCCGCGGCCGGCGAGTGGCTGTCGTATGGCCGGACCTATGACGAGCAGAGATTTTCGCCCCTCGACAAGGTGAACCGCGAGACCGTCAATCGGCTGGGTGTCGCCTGGTGGACCGAGTTCGACACCGACCGGGGCCAGGAAGCCACACCGCTGATTGCCGACGGGGTGCTCTACACCACGACGACCTGGTCAAAGGTCTATGCGTTCGACGCCCGGACCGGCAAGCCGCTCTGGTCCTACGATCCCAAGGTGCCCGGCGAGAAGGGGTTCGACGCCTGTTGCGACACGGTCAATCGCGGCGTCGCCCTGTGGAAGGGTCGGGTCTATGTGGCCACGCTGGATGGCCGATTGGTGGCTCTGGACGCGAAGACGGGAGCCGTCGCGTGGTCGGTGGCGACCGTCGATCCGAAGCTGCCTTATACGATCACCGGGGCACCCCGGGCGGTGAAGGGCAAGATCCTGATCGGCAACGCGGGCGCGGAGTACCCGGTGCGCGGTTACCTGTCGGCCTATGACGCCGACAGCGGCAAGCTGGCCTGGCGTTTCCACATGACGCCGAACCCCACCGGCGCGCCCGATGGCGCGGCGTCGGACAGGGTGATGAAGGACTTTGCCTACGCCAGCTGGGGCGACGGGGCCTGGAAGCTGGGCGGCGGGGGCGCGACGCCGTGGGACGCCATCACCTATGACCCCAAGTCCGATCTCGTCTATGTCGGTACCGGCAACGCCGGCCCCTGGAGCGGGAAAATCCGTACCGGCGGCAAGGGGGACAACCTGTTCGCCGCCTCGATCGTGGCGCTCAAGCCAGAGACCGGCGAATACGCCTGGCACTACCAGACGACGCCGCGGGATGACTGGGACTATGACGCCGTCCAGCACCTGATGGTCGCGGATCTGCCCATCGCGGGAAAGACCCGGCGGGTGGTCATGCAGGCCAACAAGAACGGCTTTTTCTATCTGCTGGACGCCGTCACCGGGAAGCTGGTCGCCGCAGAGAAATTTGTCAGCGCCGACTGGGCCGAACGGATTGACCTGGTCACCGGCCGCCCGATGGAGGCCAGGGGCGTCCGCTACGAATCCGGTGATCCGATCCGCCTGACGCCCGGCCCCGCCGGGGGCCACAACTGGCAGCCCATGGCCTACAGTCCGAAGGAAGGCTTGGTCTATATTCCGGCCCAGACGACCTACGCGTCCTACGGTGAACTTGAAGACTTCAAGTATCTGCCTGGCAACCGCAACACCGGCATGCGCCGCCGCAAGCCCGGCGGACCCCAACCTGTTCAACCCAATGAGACCCGGTCCGGCGAGCTGGTCGCCTGGGATCCTGTCACCGGCCAGGCGCGCTGGCGGGTGAAATTCCCGCAGTGGTGGCGTAGCGGCGTGCTGGCGACAGCTGGAGGCCTGGTGTTCCATGCCGCCGGCCATGAGTTCCTGGCGTTCGACGCCGCCACCGGCAAGATCCTCTGGCGATATGACACCGTCGCCAGCCCGATCGCGGCGGCCTCGACCTATGAACTGGACGGGGAACAGTATGTCGCGCTGATGGTTGGCTATGGCGGCGGCTTCGCTTTCGGCGGCGACGAGCCTCGGCGAAAAGGGCGCCTGTTGGTCTTCAAACTGGACGGAAAGACCGCGCCCAGGCCCTATCCGCAGGCGGTGACTCCACAGCCGCTCGATCTGACAGCCGCCACGCCGTCAAAGGGTGATGCGGGCAGGGGATCTGAGCGCTACAGCCAGTTCTGCGGTGCCTGCCACGGCGGCGGGACCTTCCTGCCCGACCTCTCCCGTTCGCCTTCGATCCTGGATCCGGACGGGTTCAAGGCGATCGTGGTCGACGGCGCGTTGAAGGCTCACGGCATGGCGCCCTTCCGGCGCTTTTTCGACGAGGCCGGCGCCGAGGACCTGCGCGCGTTCCTGTTGGCGCAGGCCCGGTCAGCCCGACCGGCAAAGGTCGAGGCGACGGCGCACGCGCAGTAGCCGTCAGGCGAAGTCCCGGGCCAGTTCTGCGCGGCTGGCCGGCGATAGCGCAGCCAGATGGCCGTAGCGCTCGTGGCCGCAGCCCACCATGATCTGGGTGGCGGGATCACGGAACACAGCGACGTGGGCGGCGCTCAGCGGGAACCGGACGAAGTGCACGGCCGAGGTCTTGCCGTCCTCGCGGGTGCGTTCGATATCGCCCTCCGGCAGACCCATCACCTTGTCAGCGCCGACCTGCAGGAAGAAGCAGTCCTCGGCCCCGCCCAGGCGGCCCAGCACGGCCTCGCGGCGCACCGGGTCGTCGATCTCGAACATCACCGTGGCCACCAGCTCGGAGCCATTGGGGATCAGCGGGTTGTAGGCTTCCAGTTCGTCGGGAACCTGGGCCGCGCCACCCTTCTCCACCAGCAGCATCTCCTGCACCTGGAAAAGCATGGTGTCATAGCTCTCGAAGTAGAACGTGCAGTAGGGTCCGACCGCAATCCGGCGCAGGCGCTTGGCGGGCTGCAGTTCGGCCCTCCACGCCTTGCGGCGCTGGGAGAACTCGGTGTCGGGCAACAGGTCGTCCACGGTGATCATACGGGTCTCAAGCGGCATCAGAGGATTCCATAGGCTTGGGCGAACACCTCGATGGGGTGTGCCTGGCGGGGCGCCTTCGGGCTGTCAGGCTTGGCCTCGTCGCTGAGGATCTGGCCCAGATGTTTGCAGGCTAACGGACAGTCCGAACAAAGGGTTGCGTTCGCCTTGGCGGCGACCTGGCGCGCCGTGGGTCGGCCGACCTTGACCGCCATCGGTCGGGTGTCCTTCATCACACCGAAGGTGCCGCCATGGCCGGAACAGCGCTCGACGATATCGACCTTGGTGTCCGGGATCAGCCGCAACATCTCGGCCGATTTGGCCCCCATGTTCTGCGCCCGGGAATGACACGAGTGGTGCAGCGTGATGCCGCCCTCGACCGACTTCAGGCCTGCGGTGATGCCAAGCGACTTTGACAGTTCGACCATATACTCCGAGATATCCCGTGTCGCCGCCGACAGCCGCTTCACGACCGCGTCGTCCGGCAGGATCAGGGGCCATTCGAACTTCATCATCAGGCCGCACGAAGCGGTCAGCGCGACGACCTCATAGCCTTCGTCAATCAGCGGGGCGAAGACGGCGGCGATACGCCGGGCCTTGCCGGCCACATCGGCCACATCGCCGGCCTCCAGCTGCGGCATGCCGCAGCATTCCGGATAGACCAGCTTGACCTCAACGCCCTGCAGGGCCAGCACCTTGGCGGCCGCCACAGCGGTGTCGGGCGCATTGTAATCCACGAAACAGGTCGCATAGAGCGCGACCTTGCGCAGGCCGAATGCCGGGCCCTGGGGGTTGGGCGCCAGGGGTGATTTCAGGCGATCCGTCGCCGTCTTCGAATGATACTTCGGCAGCGCGACCTCGGCGTCGACCCCCGCGATAGCGTCAAGCATTTTGCGCAGCGGCGTATTCTCGCGCGCGCTCGCCCAGTTGGCGAGGCTGGCCACCGGCTTGGCCAGCTTGCCGTTGCGGTCCGTCTGACCCAGCTGCTCGCGCACAAAGTCCTTTTCGCCAGCTTTCCGCTTGGCTGCCCGGTAGCGCAGGATCAGGTGCGGGAAATCCAGGTCAAACTCGTGCGGTGGCACATATGGACACTTGGTCAGGAAGCACATGTCGCAGAGCGTGCAGGCGTCGGCGACCTTGGCGTAGTCCATTTTGTCGACGCTATCCAATTCGCCGGTCGGGCTCTCGTCGACCATGTCGAACAGCTTGGGGAAGCTGTCACACAGATTGAAACAGCGCCGGCACCCGTGACAGATGTCGAACACCCGCTCCATCTCGGCCTCGACCTTGGCCAGGTCGTAATAGTCGGGGTCCTGCCACAGGATCGGCCGCCGGAACGGCGCGTCGAGGCTGCCTTCGCGGGCGAGCGCGGTGGGTGGTTTCGGTGCGTCGGTCATCACGTATGTCCTTCTCCTCCCCCATCGGGGGAGGGGGACCATGCGCAGCATGGTGGAGGGGGCCTGCCGGCAAGCTCAGTGGCGAGGGCTGGGGGCCCCCCACC
>JANNFM010000422.1:0-3292 GCA_031379795.1 Alphaproteobacteria bacterium | reverse complement strand
CGCCTGGGCAGGGGTGACGCAACTGGCCCGCGTCAAGGCCGGAGACATCTTCAGTGTCGATGCCGCAGCAGGACCGGTCGGTGGCACGGCGGGCCAGATCGCCCGCATCCTGGGCGCGCGCGCCGTGGGTCTGGCCGGGGGTCCGGAGAAGTGCGCGGTGCTGACCGACATCTACGGCTTCGATGCTGCGGTCGACTACCGCCAGCCTGACTGGACCGAGACCTTCGCGCGCGAGACCGCCCCCGGCCCCACCGTCCACTTCGAGAATGTCGGTCTGTCGATCCTGATGCCGGCCCTGCAGCGGCTACAGACCTACTGCCGTGTGGAGCTGTGCGGTATTGCTGAGCATTACCACGCCGACGCGCCCCACGCGCAGATGCCGGTGGGCATCATCATCGGCAAGCGCGCCGCCATGCTGGGTCTGGTGGTCTATGACTTCTATCCCCGCTGGGACGAATGGGTGGCGATGGCCCGGCCCTGGATCGCCGAGGGCAAGCTGGTTTCGGTGGATGATGTGAGCGAGGGCGTGATGAGCGCGCCCGACCAGTTCGGCCGGCTGATGCGCGGCGAAAATCGCGGCAAGGCGTTGGTGCGGATGGCGGAAGCCTAGCGCGTGAGCGGGACCCGCCACTTCGCCGTCGTCGAAGGCCGGCAGGTCCTCTATCGTCGGTTCGGCGAAGGTCCGGCGGTGTTTATCCTGCACGGATCACCCCAGGCCTCACGGGCGGTAACGGCGGTGGCCGAGGCCTGCGCTGCGCGGGGATTGTGTGCCATTGCGCCGGATACCCCGGGGGCCGGACGCTCTGACCCCTTGCCGGGTGATCGGCCCACCAGTGCCGACTATGCACGACACCTTGCCGCCCTGGCCGATGGGCTGGGACTGAAGCGCGTGGGCCTCTACGGATTCCACACCGGCGCAGCCACGGGCTGCGCGTTTGCGGGGCTCTATCCGGAACGCACCGCGGCCGTGGCGCTTGAGGGGCTGCCCGCGTGGACCGAGGCTGAGCGCACGGATTTCACCGCCGACTACCTGCCGACATTCCAGCCGGTGTGGGACGGCTCACACATGGCATGGCTCTGGGCGCGGATGGAAGAACAGGTGGTGTTCTTCCCCTGGAGTTCGCCGACCCCGCAGGCGCGAATGCGCTATCCAGTGTCGCCCAAGGAGGGGGTGCACGCCAACTGCATGGACCTGCTGGATGCCGGCGATGCCTATCGCGCGGTCTATCAGGCGGCTTTCGATTTTCGGCTGGCTGAGTGGTTGCCGAGACTGGCCGCGCCGGCGCTGATCGCCACCACGGAATTTGATGTCCTGCGCGATCATCTGGCTCGACCCGAGATGGCCGGGCGGGGTCGCTCGTTTGCCGGGTTGCCCGAGATCCACGCCGCCTTAGCCGGGCATCTGGAGGCCCATCCCGGCGATGCCGCGCCGCCGCCGCCGGTTCTGACAGATCGAGGGTTCGTGGAGGTGGGAGGCGGGACTCTGGCCTGGCGCGCCTCAACCGGGCGAGGCCAGCCCGTGCTCCAGCTGCATGCGGCGGGCGAAAGGTCTGAGACGCGGGTCGAAGGGGACGGACCCACGATCACACTCGACCTGCCGGGCCATGGGGACTCTGCAGAAGGCTGGAGCGTGCCGATCCGCAGCCTTGAGGCCTGGACCGATCCTGTTGCCGCCGCGCTCGACCGGCTCGGGCTCGACGATCTGACGGCAGAAGGTGCGGGGATCGGTGGGCGCATCGCCTTGGCGCTTGACCAGCGCGGTCGCGTGCAGGCCTCCCGCCTTACCGGTCCAGGCTATGGCCCGCCGCCCGGGGCCGACTTCGGTTCGGTCTCCCTGACGCCGGAGTGGGACGGCGCGCATCTGGTCCGCGCCTGGCGCATCGCGCGCTGGGAGCGGCTCTATGCGCCCTGGCACGATCGCGTTCCGGACCGTGCCAGGGCACCATTCGAGATCCTGGATCCAACCCTTATCCACCATCGCACAGTGAGCTTGCTCAAGGCCCACGAGCGCTGGCTGGCGGCGGCCGCGCTGGAGGGTCAGGCCCCGTTCACGGCCTCGAAAGTACGATAGCGGCCCAGCAACAGCAGCAGCACCGCGCCCAGTACCAACAGGCCTGCCGACAGCATCAGCGGGCCGTCGTAATTTCCGGTGGCGTCGAACGCGCGCCCGAACACCACCGGCCCGATCCCCGCTCCCAGAGCGAAGAAGCCATAGAGGCTGCCATAGATCGCGCCATAGCTCTTGAGGCCGAAGTAGCGCGCCACCAGAAACGCCATCAGGTCGTATTCCACGCCCGCTGCAAAGCCGATCAGGATGATCGAACCGGCGGCGGTGGCATAGGTCAGGTCGCCGTGCGCAAACATCCAGCAGGCCAGCGCGGGCGCACAGATCATCAGAAATGCGATGCCCGGCGCCCAGAACCGGTCGATCAACCAGCCGCCCACCACCCGTCCCGCGATCACCGACAGGCCGATCAGCGAGACGAGGCTGACGATGTCAGTCCCTGAGAACCCCGCCGTCTTGATGATGTTTTCCATGTTGGGGATCGGCCCGCCGACCCCGAAGCTGATCGGCACAAAGGCGACGGCCAGCACCCAGAACCGCCAGTTCCGCAGCGTCTCACCAAACGTCAGGCCCGGCGTCGCGGCGGCCCTCAGAGCCGCACCTTCCCGGCGATCCGCGGCGCTCTGCTTGCGATCCCCCACATCGTGGAACGCGAAAAAGGCCACGGGAAAGGCCAGGATCAGCGGCAGCGCCCCCACCGCCAGATAGGCCGCGCGCCAGCCGTAGGCGTCGATCACAAAGGCGGTGAATGGCTTCACCAAAAACCCGAAGACTCCGGTCCCCAGCAGGGAAAGACCCAGCGCAAAGCCCTTGCGGTCCTCGAATCGGTTGTTCACCGCCCGCGTCCAGGTGATCGGCAGGGTGCCAGCGCCCAGCACCGCCATGATCCCCCAGTTGGCATAGAAGAACCGGATGTCACCGGGATTGGCCGCGAAGGCCATGAAGCTGAGGCCGAACAACACCACCGAGATCAGGGCGATGGGCCGCACACCGATCCGGTCGGCCAGCAGGCCCACGATCGGGCTGGCCACCAGCACCGCAAAGGTCATGATCGGCAGGCCCGCCATGATGTCGCCGAACGCCCATCCGAACTCGCGCGCCAGTTCCGGGGCCAGCATGCCGATGGTGTAGAAGGGGACCGGTGACAGTCCCAGCCCGATGCCGAGCATTGAGGCAAGTACCACCGGCCAGCCGGTGCGGAACTCCGAATAGCCCTTGCTCTCTGCC
>JANNFM010000418.1:0-2428 GCA_031379795.1 Alphaproteobacteria bacterium | reverse complement strand
GAAAACGCGGCCCTCAAAAAAGGCGCCGCGACCGGCATCACCATGAAGGTCAGCGAAAAGGGCGGCCTCTCGGTCTACGGCATGGGGCGCTTTCCGATCACGCTCTACAAGGAGCAGTGGCTCAAGTTGCTCGACATGTCCGACGCCATCCGCGCGTTTATCGCGGCCAACGATGCGGCCTTGAAGACCAAGGGCTGACAGCATCGCCCGGCCGCATGCGGCGGCGGGGAAGGGGAAACAGACAGGGAAACAGAAAGGGACGCAGCATGCACCTCCTGATTCAGTACTGCGCGCTCTGAGGATACAAACCCGAAGCCCTCCGTGTGAAGGCGTGGTTTGAGACAAGGGGCTTGGGCACGGTCGACGTGCAGCCGGGCAAGAGCGGCCAGTTTGATGTCAGCGTCGCAGGCAAGCTCGTCTACTCGCGCTACCAGACCGGACGATTCCCGTCCGAGGCCGACCTCGAGAAGATCAAGTCGTAGCGCTGCAGTCCCGCGAACCTGCGCTCACGCCGCCGGTTCGGCGGCAATGATGCTCACCGTGATCACCCCGTCGGGCAGGGCGTTGTTGAACAGGGCGCTGACATCAGGCTCGTTGTGCTCGAAGCCGTGCGGTCCCAGGGCACGCATGAGGCCGTTGACGTCATTCCATTTCAGCGTCTTCTGGTTGCCCTGCAGCGCGACAATCTGCGCGAGCGCTACCTTGATCCTTCCCTTTTCGGAGGGTGGATCGAGATGCTCATTCCGGACAAGCCCAAAAGCCGGTTGCAAAAATGCCGGCTGACAGAGAAGGGCAAATCCGCTTTGGCAGCGGGTCGAGCCGGAAGTCCGCCCGCATGAAGTCTGGTCAAAGAATTCCGCTGTCTCAAGGGCGACGAAAACCGCCACCTCTCGCTGCCCAGTTCCCCAATGCGGGTCACAGCGCGGCCCACGCCAAGCCCACCCCCCGCCAAGCCGGCCCCAGGCACCAGCTGCGGCGCGGCTCGGATGTGGAGGTGGTCGCGCACGTATCACCACGGCATCCCGCGTAGTTCACTTTACAGGTGGCATACTTCAGAGCGGTCTTTGCCAACCTCTCATGCAAACCATGAACTCACCGATGAATTTCGAGCAACTCGTCAGCCTCTGCCAACAGACGCAAAGATTGGTCAGGCAACGCCTGACCAATTGCCACTACCCGACAAGCTCATTTCGCCAATTCGCCCGGCACTGTCGGGCGACTTGCTCCCGACGGAAGCCGGCCATTTGAACCTGTCTGGTTCCGTGCAGACCCTCTCTCGCCGCTTCACCCTCGGCTGGTCCCATTGCGTCGAATTCCACAGGTTTGATACCCCCATCCGCCTAAATCCATGAGCAAACCAAAAAAGTCCATCATCGAAGTCCAAGGCACCGCCATCTCCATCATCACCCAGAGGGCTGACGACTACATCTGCATCACCGACCTCGCCAAACACAAGGAACCGGATCGTGCGGACCACGTTATCCAGAATTGGATGCGCAATCGCAATACGGTGGAGTTCCTGGGGGGTGTGGGAGCGGTTGAACAACCTGGTTTTTAAACCCCTCGAATTCGAGGGGTTTAGAAATCGGGCCGGGCTCAACAGCTTTGTTTTGACGCCCCGGCAATGGATCGACGCCACCGGTGCCATCGGCATCGCCTCCAAGTCGGGCCGCTACGGCGGAACATACGCCCACAAGGACATCGCCTTCGAGTTCGCCTCATGGATATCCGTCGAGTTCAAGCTCTACCTCATCAAGGAGTTCCAGCGCCTCAAGGACGACGAAAACCGCCGCCTCTCGCTGGCGTGGAATCTCAACCGCACCCTCTCCAAGCTCAACTACCGCATCCACACCGATGCCATCAAGGCGCACCTCATCCCGCCGGAGGTCACGCCCGCGCAGGCCGCCGGCACCTACGCCACCGAGGCCGATTTGCTGAACGTGGCCCTGTTCGGCCAGACGGCGAAACAGTGGCGCGACGCCAACCTCAAGCTCGACGGCAACATGCGCGACCACGCCACCATCGAGCAACTCCTCGTCCTCGCCAACATAGAGGGCATGAACGCCGAGTTCATCCACATGGGTTTGGTGCAGGGCGACCGGCTCAAGCGGCTCAATCAAATCGCCATCCGCCAGATGCAGACCCTCACTGCCCGCGCCGCAGCACCGCAGCTTGAAGCGCCCAAGAAGGCAGCCAAATGAACTCAGCGCTCGCTGCCCGCGTGGACAACACCCCTTCATCAGTTTTGACGCCGTGGCTCACCCCCTGAGCCGCTAGAATGGCCCAATCAGCCTTCGTCAAGCGGGCAGGGCCATGAACCAGGTAGAACGCCTCTACAAAATCGAGCAACTGCTGGGCGAGGCGCTGGAGCGGGCGTTGGCGGCGTATCCGGTGGGGCGGTGAAGGCGTGACGTTCGCCACCAGCCTG
>JANNFM010000345.1:0-12244 GCA_031379795.1 Alphaproteobacteria bacterium | reverse complement strand
CGAGCAGGCTGGAGCGCCGGGACCCAGGGCCGTGCGCTGGGTCCCGGATCTTCGCTACGCTTCGTCCGGGATGACTGTGTTAAGGAATACTTCTACCGAAGTTCCTTGCCCCGGGTTAACCACACGCCGACTTGCCGATCCCTGCGGAACCCGTGCAAGGTGGCGCCATACTCAAAAAAGGGGAAACCGAATGACCATTCGTGCCATCGCCATGCTCACCGTCGCCGGCGTGAGCCTCGCCGGTGCCGTTCAGGCCGCTGACTTCGTCACCATTCCGCTATCGACCGTGATCGACAAGCCGGCCGCCGTCGCCTGGCCGAAGATCTCGGGGTACTGCGATATCGGAGCCTGGCTGAAGACCACCTGCGTGATCACGTCTGGCAAGGACCGCGAGATGGGCGCTGTGCGGCGCATCGCGAACCGCATCGATGAGCTGCTGGTTGCCCAGACCGCCTGGTCCTACAGCTATTCTCAGCCGAAATCGCCGATCGACTATCACGGCACGGTGGAGATCCAGCCGATCGACAAGGGCCACTCAAAGCTTCTCTACACCCTGGTCTATGACGCCGAGCCCCTGGCCACGCCCGAGGCCAAGGCCGCCGACAAGGAACGTCGCGCCAAGCAGTTCACGGCGATCGTGGCCACCATGAAGGCTATCGCCGAAGCCAAGTAAGCACCACCCTCAAATCCCTGGCCGAGAGGTCGGGGATTTGTTCCATCGGCACATGGCAGCCGCCGGGACTGGTGATCAGCTGCGCCCCGGGCGCCACCCCCTGAAGCCGGGCAAGCGGGCAATCCATGCCGTCACTTCAGCCTTTGGGTTTCGTCCCCGGTCCGGGCAGGCTAGAAGCGGCCTGAAGCCGGGGGGACACGACCATCATGCAGCGCCGCAAAGTCGATCGCGCCCAGCGTATGCGCGCGCGCCGCGTCTGGTGGGAGCGTAACGGCTCGTTTGTTCGCGGTCTGGTGGTGGGAAGCGGTCTGACCGCGCTCGGCGCCTGGATCCTGCAGATGGTGCTGGCCCAATAGCCGCCCCCACCCCGCCCTATGGCGCCGACAGCGCAACCTATGACCAGTGGGTCCGGGCCGAGATCGAGCACTGGCGTGCTGGCGTGCTCAAACCAGCCAACACCTTCGACCGCACCGCCGCCGGTCTTCAACGCCGCATCACCCGACTTATCCCCGAACAGGTGCAGGCCGCCCTGACGTCGACGATCGAGGGCCTGACCCGCACCATCCTGACCGGCGCGGATCTGACCACCGCCACGCCCCTGATCGACGCATCTCTGGCCGAGCGGGACCGGCGCGCCGCCATCGCCATCGACGGTTATCGCAAGACAGCGGCTGTTGAGGGCGGGGTCGCAGGCGCTGGCGGGTTCTGGCTCGCCCTGGCTGACTTCCCGGCCTTGCTGGTCATCAAGATGAAGCTGCTGTTCGATCTTTCGGCCATCTATGGCCATGAGGCGGACCGGTTCGAGGAACGACTGTTCATTCTGCACGTCTTCCATCTGGCGTTCTCAAGCCCGCTTGATCGGCCCAAGGTCCTGGCCGGGCTCGACGGCTGGGACGCCCGCGCGCAGCCGACCGACTTTGAGCACTTTGACTGGCGCAGCTTCCAACAGTCCTATCGGGACTATATCGACCTGGCGAAAATGGCTCAGTTGATCCCTGTGGTCGGCGCGCCCATCGGGGCCGTGGTGAACTGGAGGCTGCTGGAACGCCTGGGCGAGACGGCGATCAACAGCTATCGCCTGCGCGCTATTGAGAACTGACCGGCATGCGGTGCCTGCTTCTCATTGGATTGACAGTTGCAAGCCCGGCATTCGCCCAGGTCGCGCCGATCGACGCAGCCGTTCGTGCCTTTGTCGCCCGCCAGGAACGGGCCTGGAACAACGGTGACATGACCGCCTACTTCGCGGGCTACGCGCCTGACGCCACCTTCACCGACCAGGCCTACGTTGGGGACAAGCCACCCGTGGCCTACGGAACCAGCACCCTGACACAGGCTCGCAAACAGGCGCGCACAGCGCTGGCGCGCTCGAAGTCCAGCGAGACGGTACAAATTCAGCGGATCATCACAAACCCGGACGGTCGCACGGTCGTCGTCATCGCCCGCGTAGCGTCCAGCCTGAAGAATGAGACAAGGACGCGACGGCTGTGTGCTGTCCGCAGACAGACCCTCGTTTCGCTTCGCGGTCAGGTGATTTCCACCGGCAGGACGGATACATATTACCCATGTCCCCGATAGGTCCTTCGCGCCTCAAAGTCGGAGTCGATGTGCCCTGGGTGACCAGTTGGACGCAGGAGATTCAAGGCGGCGTCGGCCCCTGCCCCACCGTTGATGGCCAGCCCGCCGCGCTGCCGGCCTGGAAGCCCGGCCTTGGAAGACGGGTCACTTCGTCGCCGCCTGGTCCTGCGAGCGCGGGGATGTGATTCACCACCGGCGTTGAATGCGCTACGCTTAGCTCATGCTCCGCCGCACCCTCATCGGCCTCACCGCCGCGCTCATTGCCACAACCGCTGTCCGGGCTCAGACCCCTATACCCAACGTCGCGCCTGCGGCTGCGCCGACACCGCCCGCCGTCAAACCGAACCCCCGCGTCAGGCTGGAGACCGCGCAAGGCATCATCGTCATCGAGCTCTACCCGACGAAGGCGCCGATCACGGTCGCAAACTATCTGAAGTATGTGGATCGCGGCCTGTACAATGGCGCGACGTTCTACCGGGCCTCGCGCCCACCGGGATATGCGGCCGACGACTATGGGCTGATCCAGGGCGGCCTGCAGAATGACCCGAAAAAGGTGCTGCCGCCGATTGCTCACGAATCGACTCTGAAGAGCGGCCTGACCCATCGCACCGAGGGGACCATTTCCATGGGCCGACACGCCCCGGGGTCGGCCCAGTCCGACTGGTCCATCACCCTGGGCGACATGAGCTATCTCGACGCCGATCCCAGGGATACGAAGAACCCTGGCTTCGCCGCCTTCGGCCAGGTCGTCGAGGGCCTGGACGTGGTGAAGAAGATCATCGTCCTGCCGACCGATCCCAATCGGGGCGAAGGCGCCATGAAGGGCGAAATGCTGAAGCAGCCGGTCCGCATCCTGAAGGCCAGCCGGGTTCCGCTCACGCCGCCACCTGTTCCTCCAGCCGCGAGTGTCGCCCCATGAGCCCGACAGACGCCCCCGAAGACGGCTGGAAGCATTCCGGCGTGCGCGTGGTCCCCGGCGACCAGCTGGGTCCGGTGTCAGCCACCACACCTGGCATGGACCGGGCCGTTGCCATCGACCGCGCCCGAATGGGGGCCCAGAAGCTCTGGGCCGGCACCGTGCACATCCACGCCAACGCCAAGACCGGCGCTCACCACCATGGACCGCTGGAGAGCGTGATCTATGTGGTCTCGGGGCGGGCCCGCCTGCGTTGGGGCGAGAGCCTCGAGTTCACCGCCGAGGCGGGGCCGGGTGATTTCATCTATGTGCCCCCCTTTGTGCCCCATCAGGAGATCAACGCCTCGACCAGCGAGGTCCTGTCCTGTGTCCTCGTGCGCAGCGACTCCGACGCGGTGGTGGTCAATCTCGATATCGAGCCAGCCGAAGCGCCGGAGGGCGTCGCCTGGATCGATCCTATCCATAAGGCGTGAAGTCGTCTTTCGGCGGCCTTCAGGCCGGGCTATCGTCAGGCTCGACCTGTTGAGGAAGCCATGCCGAGAGTTGTGTTCGCCCCTCTGGCTTTTCTGTTCGTCCCGCTCGTCTTTCTGTTCGCATGGCCGACGCTTGCGGCCGACAAGCTGGTCATGGGTCCCGTCCCCGACTGGGTGAGGCCGCTGGACGTGAAAGCTCCGCCGGTCGGCGACACCGGGCTGCCGATCCGGGTCCTGCTGCAGGATCGGCAACTCAACTTCAGCCCGAACGGCGACTCGGAATTCGTGAACCAGGTCGTGCAGGCGCGAACGCCTCAGGGCCTGGCTGCGCTGGGCTCTGTGTCGTTGGCCTGGAACCCCGACACCGACACCATCACGGTGCACAAGGTCAGGATTATCCGCAGCGGCCAGTCGATCGACATCCTGGCCCGGCAAGCCTTCACCGTCATCCGACGCGAGGCCAATCTGGAGCGGGCCATGGTCGATGGCGTGCTCACCGCCACGCTGCAGACTGAGGGGCTCCAGGTCGGGGACCTTGTGGAAGTCGCCTATACGACGACGCATCTCGACCCTGTGTTGCAGGGGCGCTCCGAGCGCGAGACCTCACTGCCGTTTGTGAAAGCCGACCGGATGCGGATCCGCGCCACTTGGGATCAGGCCCGCCCCCTGCAGTGGCGCGCAGGTCTCGGACTGGAGCCGCCCAAGGTGACAACGAGCTCCGGGCGCGTCGAATTGGTCGTCGATCTGCGCGACACCGACGTTCCGAAGTTTCCGACAGACGCCCCGACCCGGTATCTCCCGCTCCGAAATGTGTCGTTCAGCCAGTTCAAGTCCTGGTCCGAGGTTTCGAGCCTGATGGCGCCCTGGTTCAGGCGTGCATCGACCCTGGACGCCAACAGTCCCCTCAAAGCTGAGGTGGCCCGGATTCGCGCCAGCTCGACCGACCCGAAGGTGCAAGCTGCGGCGGCCCTCAGCCTGGTCGAAGACAAGGTTCGCTACCTCGCCCTGGTGCTGAACCTGGGGGGATACATACCGGCGCACGCCGACCAGACCTGGGAGCGTCGTTACGGAGACTGCAAGGCCAAGACGGCCCTGCTGATCGCGTTGCTGCACGAACTGGGCATCGAAGCAGAGGGCGCACTGGTTCACTCAACGCGCGGCGATGGCCTTGATACGCGCCTGCCGGCCATGAGCGCTTTTGACCACGTGATCGTTCGCGCGGTAATCGCGGGCCAGGTCTACTGGCTCGATGGGACCCGAACCGGCGACCAGAGCCTGGCGGCATTGCGTGTGCCGCCTTTCCGCTGGGCCCTGCCGATCCGGGAGGCCGGCGCGTCGCTGATCCCGCTGGACCCGGTCCCGCTGAGCGAACCCGACACTCTGATCCAGCTTCGGATCGATGCCTCCGCCGGGCTCGGAACCCCTGCCCCGACAAAGGGCGAGTTGGTCATCGGACCCACGATGGGCGGTCTGATGGCTGCAGGCCTCAGCAGCTTGTCGGCGCCAGACCGTGAGAAAATGTTGCGCGCCATGTGGACTTCGTTTCCCGGGATTGAGGTCAAATCGGTGGCGTCGACGCAAAACCCGGACGGCTCGACACGGATCACCATGGATGGGGTTTCCAGGTTGCCCTTCGAGCGCCAGCCCCTGGGTCAGGCACTGCGGATCGGGGCCGGGGAATTGGGCGCCGAGCGGCTACCTGAGCGTGACGCAGATGCCCCGTCTCAGGATGCACCGTTTCTGGTCGCCGGGTTTCCCGGCTATGAGTCTTTCAGGCTGGCCATCACCCTGCCCGGGGGTGGTGAGGGTTTTGCCTTCGAAGCGCCGGATGTGGACACGCGGTTGGCAGGCCGGGCCTACAGCCGCAAATCCAGCATCGAAAAGGGCATCGCCACGATCGAGGTGACCAAACGAAGTCTGGTCCGCGAAGTCTCCGCCGCCGACGTCAAGGCCGCCCGGGAGCCCGCTGCAGAGATGGCCAGGGTGCGGGTATTGCTCCGCGCGCCCGCCAGCTATCGCCTCACAGACCAGGACCTCGCCGCCCTGAGCGCCGACACCCCCAAGACCGCCGACGCCTACATCGAGCGCGGCGGCCGCTTCCTGAATACCGTCAAGAACGACATGGCCCTGGCCGACTTCAACAAGGCCGTAGAGCTGGACCCGAAGTCAGCCATGGCCTTTGCCAATCGGGCCCTCGGCAACCTCTACGGCGGCAAGCTGGCCGAGGCCAAGGCAGATGTCACCAGGGCGCTGGAGCTGGATTCCCGCAACCACGTGGCCCTGCATGGGGTCGGGTTGATGGCGATGCGTGATGGCCGGTACGCCGAAGCGGCCGCAGCGTTTGGCCGGGCGGCGGATCTGAAGGCCGGAAACACCTTCGCCCTCGCCGCCCAGGTCGGCGCTTATGTGGCCATGGACGAGCGCGAAAAGGCCCTGGCTGTGGCGGCGGAACTCGAGCGCGTGGTCCCCGGACGGGTCGAAACGGGGCTGCTGCGCTATGAGATCCATACCGCGACCGGCCGACGCGATCTGGCGCTGGCAGAACTGGACGGGGCCCTGGCAAAGGCGCCCCTCGATGCCCGGCTGCACCTGTACCGCGCCTCAACGCTCGCCATGATGGGGCGGAGGGTCGAGGCCGACAAAGCCTTCGCCAGGGCGATCGAGATCAAGCCGTCCGTCGAAGCCTACCTGACCCGGGCCTACCGACGTGCCCGGGACGATGTCGCGGGCAAGCTGGCCGACATCGATGCCGCCGAGGCGCTGGAGCGGGGCCTTGTCAGCATCGCCACCCGCCGCGCCGACGCGCTGGGCGAGGCCGGGCGCTATCCAGAGGCCCTCGCCGGGGTCGCGGCCGCACTGAAGGCCCATCCGGCGGAGCCTGCGCTGCTGTTCGCGCGCGCCGATATCTATGCCCGCGCCGGAAAACCGGACCTGGCCGCCAGGGACTTCGCCGCCATTCGCGCGAAGTCAGCGGGATCGGCCGAACAGCTGAACGGCCTTTGCTGGCAGCAGGCGATCCGCAATCTTGCCCTGGAAACTGCCCTGGCGGACTGCGATGCCGCCCTGAAGCTGGCGCCTGACCAGGCCAATTCGGTCGATAGCCGGGCCTTTGTGCTGATGCGCCTGGGTCGGCTGGACGAGGCGCTCACGACCTACGACGCCGCGGTGAAATTGCGGCCCCGCCAGGCCGAGTCCCTGTATGGGCGGGCGCTGACCCGTCTGCGGCTGAACCAGCCGGGTCCGGCGCAGGCCGACCTCGCAGCCGCCCGCGCCGCGGATCCACAGGTTGATGCAACCTTCGCCGACTACGGCTTCGCGCCGCCGCCGCCTGTCGACCGGCCCGGCCTGTGACGGTCGCCGCACGCGGGAAGGCCACCGGTCCCCCGAACAATCTGGTCGGACTGACCCTGTTGATCGGCTTTCTCGGCGTCGGCGTCGCCCTGGCGATAAGTCCCGCGGCGCGCGGGCCGCTTACCTTCGGCTTTGTGATGATCGGCTGGGTGCTGGCGGTCATGGCGCATGAATTCGCCCACGCCTGGGTCGCCTGTGTGGCGGGGGACACAACGGTGAAGGCCAAGGGCTATCTGTCGTTCGATCCCCGGCGGTACGGTGATCTGGCCACCAGCCTGGTGATCCCGCTGATGGCCCTGGCGCTGGGCGGGATCGGCTTTCCCGGTGGCGCGGTCTATCTGCGCAATGATCTTATGCGCAGCCGGCCCTGGCGCGCGGCAGCGTCGCTCGCCGGGCCGGGGGCGACCCTGCTGGTCTTGCTATCGCTGACCCTGGCCCTGAGCCTCTGGCATCTGGATGCCGCGCCTTCAGGGGCGTTGTTCAATGCCGTGGCCATGCTGGCCTTTCTTCAGGCTATGGCGCTGGTTCTGAACCTGCTGCCAGTCCCTGGACTCGACGGCTTCAACGCCCTGCGTCCCTTTCTGCCGACATCATGGGCCCCGACGATACGCAAGGTCGAGGGCGTGGCGATGTTGGCCCTGCTCGGCGCGTTGTTTTTTCTGCCAGGCGTCGGAAGCCAGCTGTTCGCCGCCGCCGCGGAGCTGGCTTCAGTGCTTGGTATCCCGCGCGAGGCGATGGCGGACGGCTGGAACGCCTTCCATTTCTGGAAAGGTTAGAGCACGACAGCTTGAAGTGGATACCGGTTCAAGCGCCCGTCGTGCTCTAAACGTATGAAAACGAGCCTGTCTATCCGTTTCAGATGATTCCATCTGAAACAGACAGGCTCTATCGCCGCATCAGACGGCGGCACAGTTCGTCCAGCTGCTCCAGGCTCTCATACTTGATCCGCACATCGCCGGCCCCGCCCCGATCAGCCACAATGACGCTCATGCCCAGGGCGTCTTCCAGATCGACCTCGAGGGAGGCGGTGTCGGCGTCCTTGGATTTGCGCGGCCCGGAGGCTTTTTTCGGTCGCGTCGCCTTGCCCCGGACCATCGCCTCGGCGTCCCGCACCGACAGCTGCTGGGCCACCACCAGTTCGGCGACGCGCTCGGGGTGCTCGGCGGACAACAACGCGCGGGCGTGGCCGGCCGACAGCCGCCCGTGGATCACATGCTGCTGCACGCTTTCCGGCAACTGCAGCAATCGCACCGTGTTGGCCACGTGGCTGCGGCTCTTGCCGACCGATTTCGCCGCCTGGTCCTGGGTATGGCCAAACCGCTGCATCAGGGCGCGATAGGCCTGGGCCTCTTCCATGGCGTTGAGGTCTTCGCGCTGGACGTTCTCGACGATCGAGATTTCCAGCGCCCGCTCGTCATCCAGCGTTCGCACCAGCGCCGGTATGACCCGCAAACCGGCCATCTGCGCCGCGCGCCAGCGACGCTCGCCGGCAACGATCTCAAACTCGCCCTTGGTCCGCGGCGACGGCCTGACCAGGATCGGCTGCAGCACACCCTTGTCGCGGATCGAGTCCGCCAGGGTGGCGATGTCGTCCTCTTTGAAATACTGCCGGGGCTGGTCGGGATTGCTGTGCACCAGCTCAATGGGAATCTCGCGCACACCGTCCGCGGGCTCGCCCGCGTGGGCGATCTCCTCGGCCTCGCCCAGCAGCGCAGACAGGCCGCGCCCCAAACCCCTGCGTTGTTCCGCCATCAGCTCGTTTCCAGTTGTTGGGTGCGCCGCTTGCGCTCGCGCAGCACCACTTCGCGCGCCAGTTTCAGATAGGCCTGGCTGCCGGCGCATTTCAGATCATAGACCAGCACCGGTTTGCCGAATGACGGCGCCTCTGACACCCGCACATTGCGCGGGATCACCGTCTGGTAAACCGTCTCGCCGAAATGGCTGCGCACATCGCCAGCCACCTGTTCGGACAGGGAATTTCGCCGGTCGTACATGGTCAGGACGATACCCTGGATCTCCAGCTTCGGGTTCAGGCTGCCCCGCACCAGGTCAATGGTGCGCATCAGCTGGCTCAGCCCTTCCAGCGCGAAAAACTCGCACTGCAGCGGCACGAGGACGGCATCTGCCGCCGCCATGGCGTTGACCGTCAACAGGTTCAGCGACGGCGGGCAGTCGATCAGGACATAGGAATAGCTGCGTCCATCCCGCAACGGCTCCAGTGCATCCCTCAGCTTGAACGACCGGCGCGCGTGCTGGCCCAGTTCCAACTCAACCCCTGATAGGTCTGGATCGGACGGCACCAGGTCCAGCCCCGGCACCGTCGTTTTCACAAACGCCTCGGAGATCGGCTTTTCACCCATCAGCACGTTGTAGAGCGTGTGCCGTCGCTGTGCGCGCCCGACGCCCAGGCCGGTCGAGGCATTGCCCTGCGGGTCGGAATCGATCAGCAGCACCCGCTCCCCGACGGCGGCCAGCGCGGTGCCCAGATTGATGGCCGTCGTCGTTTTGCCGACCCCGCCCTTCTGGTTGGCGACCACCAGCACACGTAGGGCCGGGTCATGCCGCGGGTAGGGCTCAGGTCCTACGGGCACGACCGAGCCTCTTCACCCGCACGATGCGCCCGCCCGGGTCACTCAGGGACGGGACAACGTCGGCCTCATACTCCCAATATCCTGCGGCCTCGGTCATATCTGCCACCACATCTTGTCCCTTCAGGAACAATCCTTGCGCGCCCATCGCCAGATAGGACCGGGCATAGCCGAACAGCCGATGCAGCGGGGCGCAAGCTCTCGCCGTAACGATATCGACGCCAAGGGTCAGAGTCTCGGCCCGCGCGTTATGAACTGTCGCGGGAAGGTCCAGTTCGCTGACCACTTCGCTCAGAAACCGGCAGCGTTTGGTCATGCTTTCCACCAGATGCACGTGAAACCCCACGCGCCCCTTGCCCAGAATCGCCAGCACCAGCCCCGGAAACCCCGCCCCTGCCCCGAGATCCGCCCAGGTCAGGGCATCGGGCGCCAGCCTGAGCAACTGCGCGGAATCCCACGCATGCCGGTTCCAGAAGTCCGGCAGGCTGGCCGGGCCCACCAGGTTCATATTCTCGTTCCACGCGGTCAGAAGTTCAAGAAACCGCGTCAGGTCGGCGATCTGCGCAGGGGTCGCGCGGGCCGCTTTTGCAAAACTCTCCGCATCTGTGACGCGGCGACGCTGCTCTCCTCCCCCGACGGGGGAGGAGAGACAGCAGGGCCGCCCTCGGTTTTGTCGCTCACCATTTCACGCCGCCCGCCGTCGCACGTGCGCCAGCAACGCCGTCAGCGCCCCGGGCGTTACACCCTCGATCCGCCCCGCCTGGCCCAGGGTCGCCGGGCGCACAGCCTTCAGTTTTTCGCGCACCTCGTTCGACAACCCGCCAATCACGCCATAGTCCAGCTCCGCTGGCAGCCGCAGGTCCTCATCGCGCCGGAACGCCTCCACATCGGCCACCTGGCGATCCAGATAGCCCGAATAGGCCGCGTCGATCTCCACCTGCTCGCGCACGTCGTCCCGCCAGCCATTGATCTGTGGCCAGATCACCGCCAGATCCTCGAAACTGATCGTCGGATAGGCCAGGAATTCTATCAGATTGCGCCGCTGGCCGTCGGCCTTGACCGGCAACCCGGCCCTGGCCGCCGCCGTCGAGGTCATGGTCAGCGCCCGCGCCGCTGAGCGCGCCTCGGCCAGCGCCTCGGCCTTGGCCGCAAACACCGCCCCGCGTGCGGCGCCCACGACCCCCAACTCCATCCCCCTGGCCGTCAGCCGCTGATCGGCATTGTCGGCCCTCAGCGTCAGGCGAAACTCGGCGCGGCTGGTGAACATGCGATAGGGCTCGGTCACCCCCTTGGTCACCAGATCGTCGATCAGCACCCCGATATAGGCCTCGCTGCGGGCAAACCCGGCGGCCTCCGCCCCCGACGCCGCGCGCGCCGCGTTCAGGCCGGCCACCAACCCCTGCGCCGCCGCCTCTTCATAGCCCGTGGTGCCGTTGATCTGCCCGGCCAGATACAGGCCCGGCAACCGCTTGACCTCCAGCGTCGGATCCAGTTCGCGCGGATCCACATAGTCATACTCGATGGCATAGCCGTGGCGCTTGACCACCACCTGCTCCAGCCCGGGAATGGTGCGCAGGAACAGGTCCTGGGTCTCGGCCGACACCGAGGTCGAGATGCCGTTCGGATAGACGGTGTTGTCGTCCAGCCCCTCGGGCTCCAGGAAGATCTGATGGCTGGTCTTGTCGCGAAACCGCACCACCTTGTCCTCGATGGAGGGGCAATAGCGCGGCCCCTTGCCCGAGACCCGCCCGCCATAGACCGCCGACTCCCCCAGCCGCTCCGCAATGATCGCGTGCGTGGCCTCTGTGGTCCAGGTGATCCCGCACTGCACCTGCGGCGTGGTGATGGCGCCCGTCAAAAACGAAAACGGGATTGGCTCCGCGTCGGCGTCCTGCATCTCCAGGCCGCTCCAGTTGATGGTCGAGCCGTCCAGCCTGGCCGGCGTTCCGGTTTTCAGCCGCCCCATCTTCAGCCCTGACGCATAAAGCCGGTCCGAAAGTCCGATCGCCGGCGCATCGCCCATCCGACCCGCCGCGATGCGCTGCTCGCCCTGATGGATCACGCCCTTCAGGAACGTGCCGGTGGTCAGCACGACGCGCCCGGCGCGGTACTCCGTCCCGCTGGCCCCGACAACACCCGTCACCACGCCGTCGGTAACGATCAGATCCTCGACCGCCTCGGCGATGATCGACAGGTTCGGCGTCATCGCCAGCTCGGCCTGCATGGCCTCACGATAGAGCTTCCGGTCGATCTGGCTGCGGGGTCCCCGCACCGCCGCCCCTTTGGACCGGTTCAGCATCCGGAACT
This sequence comes from Alphaproteobacteria bacterium, assembly GCA_031379795.1. GTDB lineage: Bacteria > Pseudomonadota > Alphaproteobacteria > Caulobacterales > Caulobacteraceae > Phenylobacterium. Next base: position 361 of record JANNFM010000345.1, on the reverse strand, counting down.
GGAAGCCGGCCACCACGGCCAACCGCCCCATCACCCCGTCCAGCGCGTCGATCTCGCGCACCAGATGGCCTTTGCCCAGCCCGCCGATGGCCGGATTGCAGCTCATCTCACCGATGGTTTCCAGCTTGTGCGTCAACAGCAGGGTGCGCGCGCCGAACCGCGCCGCCGCCGCCGCCGCCTCACAGCCGGCGTGTCCTCCACCAATGACGATTACATCCCAGGTCATGCAGCGCTTGCTATAGGCGATCAGTGCGCCCGGGTCACCCGCCGTCCGCTCCTGCCCCGCTTGCGGCCTCTAACGACGACGTGATCTTGCCTCACCCGTTTACGGGGGAGGGGGACCGCCCGAAGGGTGGTGGAG
>JANNFM010000297.1:0-2744 GCA_031379795.1 Alphaproteobacteria bacterium | reverse complement strand
CCGCGCCTGGCGTCGCGCGCGCGGACGAACACATAAAGCCGCCCCCCGTCCCACCAGTTCATGTTCAGCGCCGGGTCGCTGTCGATTTGCAGGAGCAGGCGCCACTGGCGCGAGGCGACGCGAATGGTGTCAGGCACATCTTCGCGATAGTCTCGCGTCTGGCCCCGCCAGAGATACTCGCATTCAATCTGCATCTGGCCGTTCTGGATCGCCCCAGGATAGCCGCCGATCCGGTGCTCGATCTCGTCGCCGAAATCACAATCTTCCATGCCCCGGAAACCGCTCCAGTCCATGTTGTGGCCCGGCCAGTCCTCGTCGAACCAGTCCGGGCTGGGAAAAGAGGCAAACTGGCGGAAGCCCACCCGCCGTTCCAGAAAGCGCCGGTTCCGCGCAAGATCCGACGGCGCGGCGCGCTCGGGTCCCGGCGGATCGTTCGTAAGGATCAGCCGGCCGCAATCCGCCGCACCGTTCCGATCCTCGTCGAAGAACAGATACAGCCGCCCGCGCTCCGGCAGCCAGTCAAACGCCCCATGCTTTCGGAAGATCTCGATGTCGATCTGCGCGACAAACGCCAGAGCCTTGCCTTCACCCTTCGGCCAGACCGCGCCCAAGGGAAGTTCCGGCAGACCGCCCACCTTGGAGAATCCGGGCGCCTTCGTCGGGACCAGCAACAGCGTCAGTCGTTCCAACCGCCGCATCCGCCCACGCATCTGAAAAGCCTGGGCATCCGAAAGCTTGCCGCTTTCTCTCCGTTTCGCCGCCTGCCGGGCATTCCGAAACTGGCCGATGACGATTGCGCCAACGATGAGCAACAGGATGGCCGATGGTCCCAGAACGGACGCTGGCAAATCCATCATCGCGACGTCTCGTTCGCCCGCACCGGCGCTCTCACAGCGCCGCCAACCGCCCCCGCCGCGGCCGGATTCGTCCAGGTCGGCGTACCGTGCCAGACGCGTTCCACCGGATTGAACCGGGGCAGTTTCGCGCCATCTACCGTATAGCGTCCATGAATTCGGCCATGCATCACGGCGTCCAGACCCTTGATATTCCACGGCTGGTTCTTGACGAAATCCGGAACCGCCTTGCCCCACCCATTCTGCGGGATGATCCCGTGATGTCCATGCTGGCCGGGCTTGAGATGGCCCTTCTCACCCATCCACGCCCTTACGCCGGGGACATCATCCCAAGGCTTGCTGCGCCACGCGTGTGAACCGCTAATCTTCGCGGCGCCCTTCAGGCCACCGACGACGAGCCCTTTGAACAAGGCGAGGTCGGATATCGCCATGGCTCCATTCCCCGCCGCGCCAAGATAGTCGCCGTCATGCAGGTCAGCTAGCGCCTCGCGTCCGGAGCCCCAGATTGGAATGAGAGACTCAACGGCGCCCGGATGGCTGACTTCCGGAGCCCAGCTTGGTCCTGCCGGCATCGCCGGTGGCCTCGCACCTGTTCTACGCGCCTCGATCTCGGCTGCCTGGCGTTCATTGTCAGCGCGCTGGGCATGGGCCGCCCTCGCATGCGCGGCTGCATCGGGGTTGGGAACCGAACGCGGTTGATCGCCTCGGGCAAAGGAGCCAGAGTTTGCCAATTGGACTCTCCTGTGGGTTGATTTCGTCGCGGAACTGCCCCTCGCGCCTTCCAAATCATCCCACAGACAGGTCGCACAATTAAGAACAAAAGTAGAACAAAAAGCGCAATTCGCTCGTCCGCGACGGTCGGTGTTCAGCCTGCCTGTCGGATGGATCCATAGCGTTCCTATGGCGAGACAGCCCGTCCCGAGCCTCTGATGTTGCATCCCTCACGAGGCCTGCCGCGCCAGGCGCGGTGCCAAAAACCCGCTGGCGGAGCGGGTGTATGCGTATTTCCGGAAGGGGTGAGGGGCGGCCCCTGACCCCGGCGCTGCCGAGGCGAATAAGCACGCCACACTCAGTATTCACGGCGGTCGGACTCAGGAGTTCATCGCAAACTGAACCGAGAATGTCAAAAACTACCCCGCGCTAGAATTTGTCCATCAAAGCGACGGCATCACGGGAGAAATACTCGAAATTTCTGATGAAAAGTTCTTCTGACATCCCATTTTTATCAAACAGAAGGTGTCGATACATGCCGATCTGTTTCTCTATCATCAGGGTATGAGCAAAAACTTCTTCGGCGTTCCATTTGATATTCAGCGCCTCACATCTTTTCATTTCCTTGGCGCAGTTCCAAAACGCCAATAATTCGATCTGATCGCAGGCCTTTCCGTTTGTGCAATTCAGGAAGGCAATCGTGACGGTGTTTCCCTCGGACGCACTCTCAATCGAAGTGTCGCCGTCCTTGTCTACGGATATCTTGGCCTTGTATCCGGCATTCTGAAGCGCCGAGACGACGGTGGTCGGGTCGAGTGAGGTCACCGGCGCGGCGTTAACCGCAGTGCACGCGAACAGCGCGACAAGGACCGCCACGCCGCAAAGTGCGTTCTGCGCTGATCCAAACATTTCGCCTCCCCAAGCAATGAAGTGGCACCTTAGGAGGGAAAGTGGACGACGCCAAGAAGGCTGCCGATCTCGGCGCGGACGCTACGGTGACGCGTGCAATAACCCCCAATCTCTCGGGGGTCGTGTCACGTTCGCTCAGCTCAGCCCATCCGAGGTGTCGGTGAAACGGTGGTGCACCGTCTCCCCATTCTCCCCGATCCCTGCAAAGTTACTGATCGTCACCGCGCCTTCTGGAAACCGGGCCACGATCTGCAACTCGCCGCCCATGGC
>JANNFM010000264.1:0-3757 GCA_031379795.1 Alphaproteobacteria bacterium | reverse complement strand
CTGTCCGTTTCAGATGGAATCATCTGAAGCGGATAAACAGGCGCGTCTTCATATGTATAGAGCGTGACGGGTGCCTGAACCGGTATCCACTTCAGGCCGTCACGCTCCAGGCGCGGACCTCCGCTTCTATGTGTGCAGGGGCGCTGGACGTTTGGTCCGCTTTCCCCCAAGGCGGTCGTGGGAACGTCCGCTTTCAGGTTTGGGACTTAGGACCGCTGTCGACCCATCTGAGACGCTGGGAATGTCCGCTTGCAGGACGGCGCTGCTTGGCTAGGCTACAGCGACGGAGGCCATGAATGCGTGTTCGCTTCACCAGCATTGTGTGGGAGGAGGTCCACGCGGTTGCCAACAATGCCCTCACATCCCTTCAGGATCGCGTGGCCCTCAGGATCGGGAGCCGCTACTACGGAACCGGCGTGGACGAATTTCTCGGCGTCTTGGTGTCGGTCGACACCGAGGACAACTCGCGCTTCGCGGAGCCTTACAACAAGCTGGGCACGGTCACGCCTACAGAGGGCGTCAAGTTCAGACAGCTCCGCATCGCGATCGAACTTGATCCAGAAGACCTCACAGGTCGAACGGATACCGAATTGGCGAGCCTCTTTGCAAAAGGACTTTGCGAACGTTTGCGAACAGTTCCGGCCCGCTTGCCGAAAGGCTTCGGCTGGAAGTCTTTCAGTGTAGAGTTGATACTCGCCCTCACCGCAGAGTACGCGGCTTGAACCTGTAACGTCGGCTAACCCCCCTAAACGGCCTTTGGGAGGTTCTGCTATCGGGCGCACAGCCGGAACGTCTGCTTCCGGGCGTCGGCCTTGGGGCCAGTTCCGACCCGTCGCGGACCTTCAGAAGGTTCGCTGGGGGATCATGTCAGCTGTTTGCCTCGAAGCGCAGAGCGGGCGCTATCGCAGCCGGAAACCACCATCGCCAAACACCAGCCATGGCCAGCCCACGACGCGTTGGCGGCGGCGACCATCCTCGCCCGAACAAAGGGCGGGCGTTTTCGGCCTCGCGCGCTATCATTCTTCAACCGACGGGCGAGGGGCGACCGGGATGCGAAAAGAGATCATCGGGTTGGCGTGCCTGCTCGCCGCAAGCGGCCTCGCCGACCGGTCACGGGCTGCGCCTGCGCCCCCAGCCACCTCGGCCGTCCAGCCGACCGCCGCCACGGCGCAACCGGCGCGGATCGAGACGCCGTCGTTCTGGCGCGCCGACGGCCAGGCGTTCCTGGCGCGGGCGCAGAGGCCGGTCAGCGTCAAACCCTTCGCCACCAACCTGATCCTCTTCATCGGCGACGGCATGGGCCTATCGACGGTGACAGCGGCCCGCATCCTTCAGGGCCAACAGAGGAACCTCATCGAGGGTGCGCAGAGGCGTCGCACCGGCGAGGAAAACCAGCTTTCGTTCGAGACCTTCCCGGCGACGGCGCTGTCCAAGACCTACACCTACGACCTGCAGGTGGCCGAGTCGGCCGGCGCGATGTCGGCGATCATGACCGGGGTGAAGACCCGCGGCGCCTCCGTCTCCATGGACCAGACACCCACCCGCGGCCAGTGCCGGGAGGCGGCGGGGCATGAAGCGCCCACCTTGCTGGAGCAGGCCAAGGACGCGGGCCTTTCCGCGGGGCTGGTGGCGACGGCGAGGATCACCCACGCCGTCCCCGCGGCAACCTACGCCCACGTCAGCGATCAGAACTGGGAGACCGATTCCGTGATGCCTGAGAGGGCGAAGGCGGAGGGGTGCCGCGACATCGCGCGGCAGCTGATCGAGTTCGACCATCACGGCAGGTTGGACGTGGTGTTCGGGGGCGGCCACCTGGCGTTCATGGGGCAGACCCAGCCGGATCCGCAGGAAAATCAGCGCACGGGCATTCGCCGCGACGGGCGGGATCTGCTCGCCGTCTGGGGGGCCGGTCGCCCGGACGGCCGATATTTATGGAGCGGTGCCCAGTTCGCCAGCATCGACTGGTCGGGGGTCGCCGGACCGGTGCTGGGCCTGTTCGCCGCCGACCACATGGCCTTCGAGAGCGACCGGGCCTCGTCGGGCGTCGATGAGCCGTCGCTCACCGCCATGACGAAGGCGGCGATCGCGGTGCTGAGGCGCAATCCCAAGGGCTATGTCCTGGTGGTGGACGCCGGCGGCATCGACCGGGCGCACGACGCCGGCAACGCCAGCCGTGCGCTGGCCGAGACCGTGGAACTGGCGAACGCCGTGCAGGCGGCGATCGACGCCACCCGCGAAGCCGACACCCTGATCCTGGTCACCGCCGACCACAGCCACACGCTGACGATCGGCGGCTATCCCAGGCGCGGCAATCCGATCCTCGGCGTGGTTCGCGGCGAGGGCGACGCGCCCGCCCCGGATGCGCAGGGGAAACCCTATACGACCTTGACCTACGCCAACGGGCTGGGGCAGGCACAGGTCCGCGCCGAACCGAAGTCCGTCGAAGAGGCCGACACCGCCAATCCGGAGTATCGGCAGGCGGCCGCTGTCGGTCTTCCGGCGGGAACCCACGGCGGGGAGGACGCGCCCGTTTACGCGCGCGGGCCCGGGGCGCAATGGGTGCACGGTACGATGGAGCAAAGTGCAATCTACTGGATCATGCATGCAGCCCTGAAAGGCCTGCAGTCTCCTCGCGGTGAGCGCCGCTAGTTCCACTGACGCTGGCCGCCGTCGATGTTCGCCCACTTGCCGTCATCGATCTGGTGATCTGTCGCAACGTCCGGTGGCGGTTGACGGCTACGCTGGAACTGACGGCGAAGCGTCGACGCCTTCGTCGCTTATCCCCCCAGTGCGGACGTTCCAGAGGTCTGCACTGGGGATGCTGTTGCTATTGGCCGACAACCCCGGCCCCGTCCGTGCCTGTCCGTGTTTTCCGTGGCCAAAAGCAGCGCGACAGAAATCACAGCGCTCGAAAAGCTTGACTCCTTTGCCTATATGTTCTATGTTTGTTCTCATGCAAGCTGCTCCCGTTCTCACCCCTGAACGCATCGACGCCATGCTGGCGGCGGTGGCGGAGGTGTGCATGGAGGGGGTCACCGAGGCCGGGGTGTGGATCAAGGCCGCCACCGACGTCGAGGCGTTTGAGCGCGCCTCACGGGCGCTCCAGACCCATTGCCGTAACCTGCGCCAGACCATCGCCATGAAGCAGCGCTTTGATCGTGAACAGGTCGCGTTGAAGGCCGAGGCGGGTCGGCTCGCTCAGGATGACCGCAAGGCGGCCACCAAGGTTCGCAAGTCGGCGGTCGGTCGCCTTTACTGGCGCGCACGCACGCATCTGGGGAATCTGGTCTGGAACGAGTACGAGGAAGACGACGCCCAGGAGATCTTCAACGATCTGGACCAGTGCCTGTCCGAACTCTCCGCAGAAGACCCTGACGCCTTTCTCGCAACCCCTTTCGAGGCCCTGATCGCCCGGTTCTCCGAGGAGTTCGGTCTCGGCGAATTCAACCCCGATCCAAAGCCCTCACCCAAGCCCGAGCCACCTCCGCGCCAGAAGGGCTACGACCCGCCACCGCCGGGCTCGCGCCATGCCCCGCGAGCGGCCCTGTCGGCCCCGGATGCCAAGCCTCCCGAGCCCGCCTGGCACGGCTCCGGGTAAACCCCCACGTCAGCGCCAGCCCACCCCCTCCGTGTCATCCCGGGTTCGCCATAGGCGAAAACCGGGACCCACAAACGCTGGCGCTTCCGGATAGCGCCGCAGCGGCGACGCTGTACCAACATCCCGACCTCGGAGCCTATGGGTCCCGGTCTTCGCGTG
>JANNFM010000255.1:0-3835 GCA_031379795.1 Alphaproteobacteria bacterium | reverse complement strand
AGCAGCACCTTGTCGCAGATGGCCCGGATGCGGGCGTCCAGCACCGCGGTGCGGGTGCTCTTCGAGCGGGCCACCAGGGCGCCGGTCCGCGTGGTGTTGCGGCCGGTGAAGCCGTCGCGACCAGGCTGGGTGGCCTCCACCCAGGGCCGCAGCTCCTCGCGGAACGTGTCCGCCTCGGCGGCGCTGATCACATCGTCCAGGATCAGGGCGCCGTCGCGGTCGAGCACCGCCATGATGTCGTCGATGGGCGCGTCGGCGGGCAGGTGGGTCAGGCTGGGCATGGCAGGGTCTCCGGACGGTCGGATCACACCCCCTGCGGACGACGCCGTCAACCGGGGTCAGATGTCGTTCAGCGTCCGACACGCAATCTCCATGCGAATAGAGCCGTCCGACTACGGCGTAGGCGCTCCACATGGCGTCGGGATGAATTTCGGCGACTGCCAGGATTTGCCCGTCAGCGCCGGCCTTGAGTGAAAGGTTTCCTCGACGACCCGGGACACCCGCTTGCGGCAGTCATACTCGCCAAGACTGCGGACCGAGCGGAAGCTGAACCCATCGCGCTGGAGCGGCCGCGCCGCATCATAGGCCGTCCAGACCCGCCGCAGTCCAGTGTCAGCCTTGGCGGCGGCGCGCATGTAGACGTTGGTGTCGTCGCTGGCCGTGACCAGCGTCCAGCCGGACTTTTCCAGGGGGGTTGATCCCGGCAACGACAACGAAGGCGCAAAACCGCCCAGCGCCACAGCTGCACCTATCCCAAGGATCATCAAGTCCAGCCGTTTCACGCGCACCTCTCGAACAACCTCGTGACGACAACGTCCGAATTCCGGACCCAAAGTCCAGTTGAATTCCGGCCTGGGCCGTCGGGGTGTGCGGTCATCCGGTCATGAAAAAGGGCCCCGAAGGGCCCTCGTGGCTCACAAAGGTGGCGCCGCCCTCAGGCGACGATACCCACCGTTGCGAACCCCACCACCAGGGTGGCCATCGCAAGCGTCAGCAGGGTCGGGGAGTTCCTGCGGATCTGGCGAACAAGGGCTGCGAAAGTCATCGTCATAGTTCCAATTTGCATCTGAACCCCGTGGGGAGCGGGGGCGTCCGTGTGGATAACAACTGTGTAGCACCGCGCCGGGTTCCGGGTGGATCAGCGATTTCACCGGACCGCTCTGCGCTTTCGATGCGTAGGCCCCGATCGGAGTCGGCGCCAGTTACGGATTGGACATTCTTCAGCGGTGTTCAGTTGGCCTTGGCCGCCGCCCGCGCCGCCCGCGCCGCCCGCGCCGCTCGATCAACAATGAGCGCTGCATATGATGACTATGCTTCAGATTAATCGCCCCTGAGCTTGTGTCCGCCGACCATTCCCTTATCTGTAGGTGGCGGACCGGGCCCCTCTGGCGATCCTTCCTCCCCCGGAGGATCGTGATGTCGGACCGCAAAGAGTGTGCTCGGTGTCTGATCCGGCTCCCCCCAGCCCGTTTTGGCGCCGGGCACGCTCTTCGCACTTCAGAGGAGCTCCTGGCATGACGTCCACTCACCTCAATCGAATTCGCACCGAGCTTTCGCGGCTCGAAACCTATCTGGTCGACGCCCATCGCCAGCCTGGCGCGGATCGCTATCGTCTGGTTGACCTGAAGCGAAAGAGCTCGTCGCTGCGCGAACAGCTCTGGTCGGCCGAACTTGCCCTGGGCCAGGACTGGACGCCCCGTGTCGCCGTTGCGCGACGCAGGAGCCCGCGATGAAGCCGGTCGATCCCATGGATCGGTCGGTCGAAACGCCCACCATGCTCGATGGCTGGTCGCCCTCAGACACCACGCACTTTGACGCGCTGATCGCAGCCTGCGCAATCGTGGCCCACGCCGATGGCTGGGTGACAGAGGAAGAGCGGATCAGCGCCAGTGCGCGGATGCGTGGCCTGAACGCCACTGCGGCCTTTGGGGTCGAGCGTTGCCTCGTGGCCTTCGACGCGTTCATCAACCGGTTCGATCAGGACGCCGACGCGGCCACGGAGCTGGCGGAACGGGCGATCCTGAAGGTGTCCAGCCAACGGGCGCCGGCGCGCCTGGTCGTCGAAGCCGCCTGTCGGGTCGCGTCGTCGGATGGCGGGTTCGACGGCGCCGAGCGCAATGCGATCCTCGACATCTGCCAGTTGCTCAATGTCGATCCGGCGCCTTTCGGATTGATCGCGCCTGGCGGGCGCCGATGATGCGCGTCGGCCCCCCGAACCTGCCTATGGCGGCGCGCGCTCTGGATGTGAGGGTGGCGATCATCAATCGCCTGCAGGCCGCCAGCCATGCCAGCTCACCAACCAGCCTGCCGGTGAAGTCAGTCGACGCGGCCCCTCAGGATACCCACCTGCGCCGCGTGTCGGCCCACGTGCTGGATATCCGGGCTTAGGCTCGACCTTAACTACACGATGTCCCCGGATATCTCCGGATATCCACATTTGGGGTCAAAGCAACGTGTCGGCGTAACCCTGCAGATATGCATTTGACATAATATTCATCTAAACGCATATATGATCATGGTCTGGAGCGTACGTTTCCATAGCGATTTCGCCGGGGAGGCGGACGTTCTGTCGGAGGCCGTTCGTGTCGAGTTGATCGCCGGGATCAGATTGCTGGAGCACTTCGGGCCCAGCCTGGGTCGGCCTGCGGTCGATACGCTGAGCGGCTCGCGCCATGCGAATATGAAAGAGCTGCGGTTCCGCGCCGATGGCGGTGTGTGGCGCATCGCCTTCGCCTTTGACCCCGAACGCGCCGCCATCCTGCTGATCGCCGGTGACAAGTCAGGCGGCAGTTCGGACCGTTTCTACAAGGGACTTATCAAGCGCGCCGACGCCCGCTTTGATCAACATCTGGAGGCGCTGAAATGACCGATCGTACCGTGGACGCCGCCGACTGGATCGCGCGCCAGCCCAAGGCCGTGCAAGAGGCCGGTGAGACGCGCGGACAGGACCTGATCCGCGACGCCACGCTCCGGGAAGTCCGGGACGCCGTGAAGCGCACCCAGGTCGAGGTGGCCGCCGCTATGGGGACGTCGCAGGACCGGGTCTCGAAGCTGGAGCACAGCGATGACGCCCTGGTGTCAACACTCCGCCGCCACGTGCGCGCGCTGGGTGGCGAACTGAAGCTGATGGTCGAATTCCCGGACCGTCCCCCCATGGCCATCGACCTGAACGGCTCCCGGCCCGTGGCGAAGAGTGTTCGGGTCCTGCGGTGACCCTCCTTTAGCGTCAGCCCGATGGGGCGACCTCCATCAGCGGCCTTGTTCTGAGGCGTGGGTGTATGGGTAAGGAGTCGCCTGAGTTCTGGGCCGCGCCTGGCACACCGTGGCCCCGCCGGCGCTGAAGGCGGTGGCGGAGGGCGGGTGAACCCCTCCTCCTGTTGTCATCCCGGTTTTCCCTTATCGCAGGACGATGGCGCAGGTGGCTGACCTAGGGTAAAGCTACCCTCTAAACTCCGTCATCCCGGGCGAAACCCGCCGAAGCGGTGTTGCCGCCCGAGGTGCTGGCCGCCTTCAAACGCCCCCGGGGCCGCCCAATCAAGGCGGCACCAAAAGTCCGCGTCGCCGTGCGCCTCGACCCCGACGTGGTGGCCCACCTCTGCGCGACCGGCCCGGGCTGGCAGACCCGGATCAATGCGGCGCTGGCGGAGTTGGTGAGGAAGTAAGGGGGGGCGAGGTCCCTGCGATTTGGGATTATTGCAGACGTCACCGAAGCTGTATCAGATGATCCAGATTCCCAACTCGCTCGCAAGGGTCGAAAAAGCCTCCTCGTGCTCGGCAAAATCATATAGCGTCGATACATCAACCGGTGATGGGGCGCGGCTGGAATGGGTTGGGA
>JANNFM010000230.1:0-18106 GCA_031379795.1 Alphaproteobacteria bacterium | reverse complement strand
GCCCAAGACGACGCGCGAGCGCGATCAGCGCGTCCGATCCCTGGAGCGCCTGGCCACGTTCGAAGAAGATGAAGCTGTCCGGGTTTTCGAGATCCAGTCCGAACTGAGCCGCCAGCACATTTCCGAACGGCGACTGCAGGGGCGTGAACCTCAGCACGCGCTTTCGATCCAGCCGGATCGCCATGGCAACTGACCCGGAACAGAGGTTGCAGACACCGTCGAAGAGCATCAGCCCATCAAGGGGCGTATCATTCACGTCGCCATCCGCGCCTTGAACACGCCGTCGGGAAGCCGCGCCGCGCGCGAGGGGTGGATGAAGAAATAGTCCTTCCAGGGCAGGCCCTCGACCAGGGTGGTGCGTTCCTCCAGGCGAACGCCATCCAGGGCAAACATGCGGTAACCGCGCCGGAGGAACAGATCGACCACCGCCTCGCCGGAGCCTCCGAACCGGGCCTTGAGCATCGGCGGGTGGATTTCCAGCAGCACGTGCGGATGGTCTCGGTCGAGAATTGTGGCGGCGCCTTCCAGCGCCTTCTGTTCCGCCCCTTCGATGTCCATGCGAATGAAATCAACACGCTCGATGTCGTGCTCTGTGCAGAAGGCGTCCAGCGTGACCACCGGGGTCATCTGGGTTTCCATGCCGGTATCCTCGAGGTCGGGTCGCGCCGGGCCGTTGGGCCGGGTCTCGGCGACATAGGCATAGGCGCGCCCCATCCGGCCGGAAGACTTCTTCGGCGTGACCAGCATCAGATCGCCCGGCTTGTCGGCCACGGCGGCGTGAATGGCAGTGACCTGATCGCCCATTCGATGCCAGGCGATGCCCAGGGTTAGCACCTCAAACGCGAAGGCGGACGGTTCGAACGCATAAATGACCGCCTCGGGCGCAACTCGGGTCATCACATACGAATGGCGTCCATCGCTGGCGCCCACATGCAGGCAGGTCGGCGCGCCCGACAGCAGGTCGGCGAGAAAGGGTGTTTCCGGTTCATGCTTGGCCCAGGCCCGATTGCGGCGCCAGGCACGGAAGGCGTGATTGAGCACGCGTAGGGATGGCATCGTTACTCCTCGTCGGCCGCTGGCTTAGGCCGCGTCGCGCACCACCGTCATCATGTAGTTCACGGCGACGTCGCTGGATTCCGTCCATTTTCCGGTGAGGGGACTGAAAACCACGCCGTATGGGCCATCCACGGTCACGGGCTCAGCCGCCAGGAACCCGCGGAGTTCCTCTGGCGTCAGAAACTTGTTCCAGTCGTGGGTGCCGATGGGCAGCCAGCGAAGGATGTACTCCGCGCCCACCTTGGCGAGCGCCATGGCCTTGAGCGTGCGGTTGAGCGTGGCCACGATCATCAGGCCGCCGGGCTTCAACAGGCTGGCGCAGGACCGCAGGTATTCACCTGGATCGGCCACATGCTCGATCACCTCCATGTTGAGGATCACGTCGAACAGCGGCTCACCGTCCGCCACCAGGGCCTCGGCGGTGGAGGCGCGGTAGTCGATAGCCAGCCCCTGCTCCGCCGCATGAGCCGAAGCGGTGCCGATATTGCATTCGGACGCATCGACGCCCGTGACCTGAAAGCCCAGGCGGGTCATGGGTTCGGACAGCAGGCCACCGCCACAGCCGATGTCCAGCAGGCGCAGACCCTCAAAGGGCCGGCGCGCGTTGGCGTCGCGTTTGAAACGATACAGCGCCTGATCCCGGATGAAGGCCAATCGGACGGGGTTGAACTTGTGCAGGGGGGCAAACTTGCCGCGCGGGTCCCACCACTCGGCGGCGATGCGCGAAAAGCGCTCGACCTCGGCAGGATCGATGCTGGAACGGGCGGCGGTGGGCGAACTCATGCCCCCTTCTAGCAACCCCGGGCGGCATCTCCAAAGGCCGAGGGCGTTGCAGCGCGGCGTCACCGTCGCTAGAAGGCTCCGCCCTTCGGGGACGCAGCAATGATGGTACGTAGCCAGAGCCCATGTCCCGGCTGGTCATGAAATTCGGCGGCACTTCGGTGGCCGACCTCGAACGCATCCGTCGCGTCGCACGGCTCGTGAACGCCGAAGTGCAGGCCGGCCACCAGGTGGCGGTCGTCGTCTCAGCGATGTCGGGCAAGACCAATGAACTGGTGGCCTGGACCGATGGCGCGGGTGCCGCCGCGACGGGACTGCCGTCATCCGACGACGAGTATGACGTGGTGGTGGCGTCCGGAGAACAGGTGACGGCCGGCCTGCTGGCCATGACCCTGCGCAACATGGGCGTCCCCGCCCGCTCCTGGATGGGCTGGCAAATCCCGATCATCGCCGACGACGCCCATGGTCGTTCCCGCATCGACGACATCCCGCCCGAGAAGCTGGGCGCAGCGATGGACTCTGGCCAGGTCGCTGTGATCGCCGGATTCCAGGGCGTCACCCGCGACGGGCGCATCGCCACCCTGGGCCGTGGCGGCTCAGACACCAGCGCCGTGGCCATCGCGGCGGCCCTCGGCGCGCCCTGCGACATCTATACCGACGTGGACGGGGTCTACACCACCGACCCGCGGATTGAATCCAAGGCGCGCCGGCTGGCGCGGATTTCTTACGAAGAGATGCTGGAAATGGCGTCCCTTGGCGCCAAGGTGCTGCAGACCCGCTCGGTCGAGCTGGCCATGGCCTACAAGGTGCCCTTGCGGGTGCTGTCGAGTTTTGTCGAGCCGGGCGAAGCGCCTGGCCAGGGCACCATCGTGTGCGACGAGGAGGACATCGTGGAGAAGCGGATCGTGAGCGGCGTGGCCTATAGCCGCGACGAGGCGAAGATCAGCCTCTTTGGTCTGCCGGATCACCCGGGCGTTTCATCAACGATCTTTGGTGCCCTGGCCGACGCCAATGTGAACGTGGACATGATCGTCCAATCCAAGGCCCGCACCGCAGATACAGCCAATATGGAGTTCACCGTCGGCAAGCGCGACGCTCAGCGCGCCGTGGAAATCGTCCGCTCGGTGCAGCCCAACGTCGGGTTCGAAGACGTCCAGGTGAATGACGACGTCGCCAAGGTCTCGGTGATCGGTGTCGGCATGCGTAGCCATACCGGCGTCGCCAAGTCGATGTTCCAGGCCCTGGCCGAAAAGGGCGTCAACATCCAGGTGATCTCCACATCCGAGATCAAGATCAGCGTGCTGATCGATGCCGCCTATACCGAACTGGCGGTTCGGGCGCTGCATGCGGCCTACGGGCTGGATCAGCTTTAGGCCGCAACGCCCTCGGCTTCATCATACTCCAGATACCCGTCCTCGACCGCAGGGATGATCTCCAGCACCTCGAAATACGGCAACCCCAGGAAGGGCGTGTCGCGCAGCGCGTCGATCAGGAAGTAGTAGGCGCGCACGTCGCGGGTCTCGAAGACCGCCACGTCCGTCGCGCGGCCGGTAAAGGCCTCGGCGTCATAGAACCGCAGCGACACCTGCGGATAGCGCCCGAGGATCGGGCGCACCGTCTCGCCGATGAAGGCCATCCGCGCGTCCCGCGTCAGGGCCAGCCAGGCAGGCGAACTGCGCAGCAGCATGAAGAAGGTGAGTTTCGGGGCCTCGGGCATCTTTCGATCCTTGATTGAAGTGGAACTGTACGAATAATGTGAGCAAATCCTCAGTTTGTAAGCTCGCATTCCATGGCTTCGATTTTGCTCCGTAAACGCCCGACACAGCAGCGTTCCCGCCAGACGATCGAGGTGATCCTGGAGGCGGCGGCTCAGGTTCTGGAGGCGGGTGGGCTGGCCACGTTCAACACCAATGCCGTCGCGGCGCGGGCCGGCGTCAGCGTGGGATCGATCTATCAGTACTTCCCCGGCAAGGACGCGGTGATGGTGGCCCTTATCCGGCGCGAGGCGGCGCGGTTCGAGGCTGGATTGACCGCAGCTTTGGCGACTCTCGCCGACCGTCCGCTGGCCGAGGCCGTGCCACAGCTGGTGAGGCTGGCGGTGGATGGCCAGACCGAACGGCCGCAACTGGCGCGCATTCTGGATATGGAAGAGCGACGCCTCGGCCTCGAGGCCGAGGTGGCGGAGAGCGCCCAAACGACAACCGCACAACTGACCCGGTTTCTTGCGGATCACACGGTTCCAGACGCTGCGACTTCAGCGCTGGATCTGCAGAACCTGGTGCGCGGGATGATCGACGGCGCTCCGGGCGCCCCACCCGATGAACTCACCGGCAGGATCGTCCGCGCTGCCCTGGGCTATCTCAGTCCAGGCGCCTAGCCCCCGCCATTACCTTGGCGGTCATTGCCCTGTGGCCGTGGCGCCCGCCACATGGCGGCCTCACCAAGGGAGACACCACCCCATGACCCATGCTTTTCACAAATTCTGGCTGAAGATCGCTGCCGTCGTGGTGGGGTCATTCGGACCGATCTTTTTCCTGGGAACCATGGCGGCGACGCTGGAACCGGCGCGGCTGACTCTGGATATCCTCAGCTGGCCGATCGACGGCGCCACAACCTATGCCTCACCCGACACCCGGTTCCTGTCCGCCTTGACCGGCGGGTTCCTGCTGGGATGGGGCGTGATGATCTGGTGCTTGTCCGCTTGGGTCTATGACGCGGCACCGGAAGGCGTCCGTCGTGCGGTCCTGACCGGAACGCTGGCCTGGTTCGTGCTGGACAGCGCCGGCTCCATCGCATCGGGCAATGCGTCGAACGCGTTGTTCAATGTGGTGGTGTTGCTGGTCGCGGTCGGGCCGTTGTGGCGCGCGGCCCGGGACTGAAGAGTTATGTCTTCGCGTCCGCTCGGGTCATCCGAAACGCCGCCCAGGCGCCGATCAAGGCGATGGGAATTACCGACGCGAATACCCACAGCGAGGCCGATCTGGCGCTGGCCTCGGTGAGCCCGTGCGAGAAGCCCGCCATGTTGGCGGCGACGCCCGAGATCGCGGCTCCGGCGGCGGCACCGGTCTGACGGACCGCCGAAATCGCCGACGAGCCGATGGCGCGGTCCTCCTCCGACAGGGCGGCCATGATGCGTCGGGTCATGAAGGCATAGGAGAACCCGAAGGCCACGCCCATCAGGGACCCG
Source organism: Alphaproteobacteria bacterium (assembly GCA_031379795.1). GTDB lineage: Bacteria > Pseudomonadota > Alphaproteobacteria > Caulobacterales > Caulobacteraceae > Phenylobacterium. Next base: position 13,083 of record JANNFM010000230.1, on the reverse strand, counting down.
CCGACCAACACCCATACAAATGGCCCGTCGGCCATGCTCCAGGTCAGGATCACCAGACTGGCGATCAGACAGGCGGCGCCGATACGGATCCAGCGGCCGTCCCAGGCACCCGCGACCCCGGCCACCGCGATCCCTGCGACGGTCCACGCCATGGCCTCCGCCCCGATGGCGTAACCGGCCCATAGCGGCGAAAACCCGCGAAGCTGTTGCAGAATGGGCGGGCCGTAGATGCCAAAACCCATGGTCGCGGCGGTCATGGCGAACATGGCGAGATAGCCCGCGCCAACGACCGTCCGGACATCTCCCGCCCGGTGGGGAAGCAGGCGAACTCTCGCCCGACCATCCAGCCACATCACCAAGGCCAGGACGCCAAAACCCGCCAATACCAGTCCGACGGCTGCCGCCGGAGTCTGCAGAATGTTCGCCACGGCGATGGCGGCGACACCCACGGCCAGAACGCCGAGTTGAGTCCAGGGAATGCCGGGACCGCCCTGCCCCTTGACCGAGCCGGCCAGCAGGATCGGCGCGGCGACGGCGAAGACGGCCGACTGAAGGGCGAACAGCCAGAAGACATCCCGCCAGTCGCGGGTCTCGACCACCAGACCGCCCACCAGCGGGCCCAGCACGGTGGCGACCCCCCAGACAAACGTCACGGCGGCGAACACCCGCGCCAGATGGCGCTCGGGGAACAGGAGCGCGATGGCCACCATGGCGAACCCCGAAATCCAGCCGCTGCCCAGACCTTGCACCACGCGACCGGCGAGAAAGAGGGTAATGTCCGGGGCCAACGCGCTCATCACGCAGCCAACCGCCATGATGACGCCCGCCAGCGCCGTCGCCATCCGCAGGCCGAACAGCTCCGACAGCCGCCCGGCGCTGGCATTCGCCATGATGGCCCCCACCAGGAAGCCCGCCGTCGCCCAGGCGAAATAGGCATAGCCGCCCAGATCAGCGCCAACATTGGGCATGATGGTGGCGGTAACCAGACTGTCGGCGGCGTTCAGCCAGACGCCCAGGCAGATCAACGCAAACCGCGGCAGTCGGCCCTCGGCCAGCAGGTCGGCCCAGGTGTTGGTCGGGTCGCGGGGTTTGACAACACTGTTCATGTCAAATGGGACTAGACCTGCCTCGCTATTTTTGCAATATCATTATTGTCAAATGAATACGCCCGCCGACCGCATCCTGTTTCAGCTGAAGACCCGCGGACCGGCGGAGACGCTGGCGCTGGCCGGCGCTCTCAGCATCAGCCGCCAGGCGACCCTGCAACACCTGGAGCGGCTTGTCGCGGACGGTCTGGTCACCCATGCCGATGAGCGGCGCGGGGTCGGTCGTCCACGTCGGATATGGTCGCTGACGCAAGCCGCGCAGGTACGATTTCCCGACACGCATGCCCAGTTGACTCTTGAGATGCTGGACGCGGTGCGGGCCGAGTTCGGCGAGATCGGTGTCGATCGGTTGATCTCGCGGCGCGAGGTCGTGACGACGCAGATTTACGTCAAGGCGTTGGCGAAAACCCGGACCCTCGAGGCCCGCGTCGCCCGCCTGGCTGAGCTTCGGACGGCGGAAGGCTATATGGCCGACTGGTCGCCCGACCCTGGCGGCGGCTTCCGCCTCGTGGAAAACCACTGCCCCATCTGTGCGGCGGCGGCCGCCTGCCAGGGATTTTGCCGCGCCGAACTGCAGGTGTTTCGCGACGCGCTAGGGCCTGGCGTCACCGTCGAGCGTACCGACCACATCCTGGCCGGCGCAAGACGGTGCGCGTACCGGATCGTGGAGCGCCGGGCCGGATAGCTTCCCGACCCATGCCCGGATGGCTTCTGAGGCGACATCGGTTAAGCTTGCGGTCAGACGGTGCCAAGAAACGCGGGAGGGCGTTTGTCTGTCACAATGAAGGACTACGCATATGAATCCGAACAAAGCACTCTGGGAAAAGGGTGACTTCACCCGCATCGCCGCCAACATGCGGGAAAGCGGCGAAAGCCTTGTCGCCGGTCTCGGCATCACCAGGGGCATGAAGGTTCTGGATCTGGGTTGCGGCGACGGGACGACTGCGATCCCCGCCGCCCGGCTTGGGGCGGACGTTTTGGGGGTCGATGTCGCGGCCAATCTGGTGGCGGCTGGAAACCTCCGCGTCGAGGCCGAAGGCTTGACCAACTGCCGGTTTCAGGAGGGCGATGCCTCCGACCTGAAGGACTTGGCCGACGCATCGTTCGATCTGGTGGTGAGCATCTTCGGGGCCATGTTCGCGCCGCGACCGCAGGATGTGGCGCGCGAGATGGTGCGGGTTACGCGACCCGGTGGACGCATCGTCATGGGCAACTGGATCCCCAACGATCCGACCCTGGTGGCCCAGATCCTGAAGATCAGCGCGGCCTATTCGCCCCCACCGCCCGAGGGTTTTGTCAGCCCGATGACCTGGGGGATCGAGGACACAGTGGCCGAACGCTTTGTCGGTGCCGGAATTTCCAGAGATCGCGTGTCGTTCGCGCGCGATACCTACGTTTTCAATCACGCGGGTCCACCGTCAGGCTTGGTCGATGCGTTCCGCAACTTCTATGGCCCGACCATGAATGCGTTCGACGCCGCCCAGAAGGACGGGCGAGCGGACAGCCTGCATCGCGAACTGGACGCGTTGTTCAATGCGCAAAACACCAGCGGGAGGTCGGATGCGACCTCAATTCCGGCGACCTTCCTGTGCGTCACAGTGAACGTCTAGATCCAGGCGATGGGTGTCCGCAGGGGCACCCGTCGCCGTCGATAGCCCGCAGCGAAATGGCGCGGATTGCCAGGATCAGGATTTTCCCTGGCGCGGCGGTGTGCTTCTCGGGAAGGAAAAGTCTGGGCGCCGGGTCTAGTTGATCAGCCTGTTCGCCCGCAATCGATCCACGGCGAGGTCGACGAACGCGCGCACCTTGGCCGGCGCCCGGCGGCCTTCCGGATGGACGATGTGGATCGGCAGCGGCGGCTCGTCATAATCTGAAAGGACTGCCCGCAGCCGCCCATCGGCCAGATGGGGCCCCACCTGATAGGACAATAGCCGGGTCAAACCCCAACCGCTGACCGCCCCGCTGATGGCACCCTCATTGCTGTTGCAGAATAACCGGGGCCGAACCGTGACTGTCGAGGGTGTCGCGCCGCCGAACGACCATTCCGGCGACGCCCAGGCGGCCGTGGCGGCGATGACCCTGTGGTGGGCCAGGTCCTGCGGCGTGAGCGGCTCACCCCAGTGCTGGAAATAGGCCGGCGCCCCGCAGACGACGCGCCGGACCGACCCCACCCGGATCGCGCTCTGGCTGGAGTCCGCCAGGTGACCGATGCGGACCGCCACATCGATCCCCTCATCCACGAGATGCGTGACGCGATCCAGAAACAGCGCCCGTACGGTTACGCCGTCATGGGCATCGAGAAACTCTGTCAGGATCGGCAGGATATAGATCTGTCCGAACAGCACGGATGCCGTCACCGTCAGCGTCCCCGTCGGCCGCGCATGTGACCCGGCAGCGGCGGCCTCGGCTTCGGCCATGTCCGCCAGGATGCGCCGACAGTCCTCCAGATAGCGGACGCCGACCTCGGTCAGTTTGACCTGACGTGTAGTCCGCGTGAACAGGCGCGCACCTATCAGGTCCTCAAGAGCCGCGACCGCCCGAGTGACGGCTGGAGGGCTCATGTTGAGCTGGCGCGCGGCTTCGGCGAACCCACCGGTGTCAGCGACCCGCACGAACACCTGCATCGTATGCCATCGGTCCATGGTGATTCCCCTTGCGATGCCCTGACCCAGTGTACAGGCGAGGCGCCTAATCGGCGGGCTGACTTGTTACAGATCCAGGATCACGCGATCCGAACCGCCTTGCGATGCGTCCGCCGGCACAGAACAGCAGATCAGAATTTCGCCGTCCTCAAGCGGCGCGGTCGGCGGCGTGACATAGGCGACGGTGCCTTCCAGAATCCGGGTCTTGCAGGACCCGCAGGATCCACCGCGGCAGCTGAACTCCGGCGTGAGCCCGCGCGCCTCGGCCAGTTCGAGCAAAGACCCCGAACCCGGCGTCCAACGGGCCTCTTTGCCGGACGTTGCAAACGCGACCGCGACCGGCCGTGTCGAAGCCGCCACGACCGGCGGCGGCTCGCGCCCTGGATCCAGCGTCCGGGCCAGAGAGGCCGGCCCAAACACCTCACTATGCACCCGGGCGTCAGCGATATTGAGACTGCGCAGGCCGTCGTAGGTCGCTTGCATGAAGGCCGGCGGGCCGCAGAGATAGAAGTCATAGTCATTGAACGGCAGCGTGGCCTGGAACGCCGAAACATCCAGGCGGCCGAGGACGTCATAGTCACGCCCCGCCTCGGCCCCGTCGTCCTGGCTCAGAATCCGCACGATGCGCACGGCCCCGCCCGCCTGGGCCACCAGGGTCGCGATTTCGGCGTCAAAGGCCCGATCCGTCAGGGACCGAGCCGCATAGAACAACCAGGTCGGGCGAATTCGTCGCGTGCGCAGGCCCTCGAAGACCACGTGGCGCAGCATCGCCAGCATCGGTGTGACACCAACACCAGCGGCCACAAGCACGGCGGGCCGGCGCTCGCCAGCGTCGATCGTGAAGGCGCCAGCCGGTGCGCGTGCCTCGATCAGATCTCCAGTCTTGAGCGTGTCGTGAAGTTGGTCGGAGATCAGACCCTGTTTGCGAACACTGATCCGGTAGTCGCCGTCCGACGGCGCGGCGGAGAGCGTGTAGGTTCTCAGAATCGCTCGATCACTGCCCGCTGGCGTGATGCGGATCGGCAGGTGCTGACCCGCCAGGTGCGGGATCAGGCCAGCGCCATCCGCAGGCGCCAGGTGGAACGATCGGATGGTTCGGCTCTCATCGACGATCCGCGTGACGCGGAAAGGTCGCCACTGGGTGCGCAGCGCCTCGGCCTGGAGACGCTCGGCCGCAGCCTCCCAGCTGCCGGTCATCAGGCTGTTTGGCGACCAGCCATTCTCAGGCATTTGCCAACGCAAGCCAAGCACGCCTGAACGCCTGACAACCGTGCGAGGTCGAAATTTCCAGAGCCGCTCGGCGCCCTGGAATGCCGCAATCTCTGGGTCATCCAGAATGACCTCAGCGTCGCCGGTGATCTGCAGCACGTCGCCGGTCTCGAAATCCGGAAACACCAGGCCGGCGCGCGGGTTCAACAGGAAGTTGCCCAGGGTGTTGAAGTGCAGATTGCCCGCGAAATCCGGGATCGTCAGCACGCCGTCGTCGTCGACGCGGACAAAGCCGGGCTTGCCGCCGCGGTGCGAGACATCGACCTGTCGCGCTGCGCCGTCGAGATCCACATAGGACGCGACGAAGAAGGTGTCAGCGCTGGCGATCATCGCCCGGTCGTGCGCATCCAGATGGCTGCGGCGTGCCGGTGACGCCGTGTCCGCCGCCGCGCCCGCCCCGGTGCGATCTACGATCCGGAAGGCGCGGTGTTGAATGTACTGCGGGCAGTTGCCAAAGGCATGGCCGACCGTGACGTCAAACCGCTGATGATCTACGCGACTGACCGTGCCGTTCATGCGGTTGCGCCGCCGGGAATGGAGCTCGATTCCAAGCAAACCGACCGCATCCCCGGACTCCAGACCTGCGTCGGCGGGGTCCGCGAGGTCACGCGCCGAGCCCACGGAGAGCGTTCGGTTATCGGGTGACATTAAGAAACCCGGTCTGCGGGTGATCAGTGTGGCCCAGGCGTCGCCCTCGGGATCGACGGCACCCAGGACAACGAAGGGAAGCTGGGCATAGAATTCGCGATGCTGGTCCGGCATGAAGTCGCGGATCGCCCGACGACCAAAGGCCTCCATGCGCTCGGCGACGCCAAGACCTGACTGCAGCTGTGTCTCGCCGACGTGGAACGGCGAGGGTCGCTGGTTCGGAGGAATTCTGGTCATCGGGCGATGCTCCACGAGCGTTTCAGGGCGCGGGACCGGCTGATGCCGGCCCCGCGGCAAGAGATTCAGGCTGCGGCCTGTAGGCCCACCGCTGTCTTGCCGAACTCGACAAAGTTCGGGAGAGCTTCGATCTGGCTCAGCCAACGACGAACGTGTGGGAAGGGCGCGAGGTCGACGTTTCCTTCAGGCGCCCGGGCGATGTAGCTGTAGAGCGCAACGTCAGCGATCGTGGGTCGATTGGCGGCGACCCAGGTCCGGCCATCCAGCTCAGTCTCCAGAACCTTGAGCACGGCGACGGACCGAGCGATCACTTCCTCGGCGTTGAACCCGGCGCCGAACACAGTGATCAGGCGGGCGGCGGCAGGGCCAAAGGCTATCTGGCCCGCAGCCACGGACAGCCAACGTTGGACAGCAGCGGCGCCGGCCGCGTCTTCCGGCGACCAGTCGGTCCGGGCAAACTTCTTGGCGACGTAGATCAGGATGGCGTTGGAGTCGGCGATAATCACGCCGTCATCATCCAGCACCGGCACCTGGCCGAAGCAGTTCAGGCGCAGATAGTCGGCGGACTTGTGCGCACCGGCAGCCAGGTCAACCTCGATCAGATCGAAGGGGACACCCAGCAGCGACAGGAACAGCCGGGCGCGGTGCGCGTGGCCGGACAGAGGGTGGTAGTAGAGTTTCATGGCATCATCTCCGCGGCGGGAACCCCATCGGCTCCCAATGATGCAAACATTGATCATTTCTTACAAAGAACGGAATTATCTAAATACGGAACTTATAATTCCACTTTATGGAACATCAACCTAAAGCCCCAGGTCGCTAAGGCCCAGGTGTTCCAGCGGACGAACGCCCTGCGGCCAATGAAACAGCCGGTCGCCCTCGGAGATCGCCAGATCATTGATGCTGGCAATGCGCCGGGCCATCAGACCTTCGCCGTCAAACGCCCAGTTCTCATTGCCGTAAGACCGCCACCACTGTCCGGCGGCGTCGCGCCATTCATAGGCAAACCGCACCGCGATGCGGTTTCCGGTGAAGGCCCAGAGTTCCTTGATCAGGCGATAGTCCAGCTCGCGGGCCCATTTCGCCGTGAGAAACGCCGCAATGGCGGGCCTGCCCTCCAGAAACTGGGACCGGTTCCGCCAGAGGCTGTCGCTCGTGTAGGCCAGGGCCACCCGGTCCGGGTCGCGTGTGTTCCAGGCATCCTCGGCCATCCTGACTTTCTGGACGGCGGAGTCCGCCGTGAACGGCGGCAGCGGTTGACGCGACATGGAAGGGCTCCGGTCTTGCGGCGCGGCATACGCGCCAGCACGACAGAAGCATCACATCACCGCCGCGACCTGAATGCCGCTTGTCCGGAATGGACTGTTCCGCTGGCAGTAACGGTCAGGGAACTCCGGATTACCATCGCGGGCCGGAATTCTGCCTTGCTGAAGGGCTGCGTTCTGTTCGGTGAACGGAGCAGCCATCCTTGGGCGATCACTGAACCCGCCAAAAAGGCTTCCCATGTTTCGCTTCCTGACCCGCAAGTCCGCCCATTCTTCTGTCCCGGCGCCGCAGACGCCGACGCATGGGGGACGGCCGCAGCCCCCGCCCTGCGACCTCGCCCGAACGGACTGGCTGCTGCCGGGCGGCCCCCTGTTCTACTGACTACGGGCGAGCCGGTGCCGGCTTGGCGCTGGCGCCAGGGATCTGCGGCGCAAACCCCGGCTGCCAGTGATTGGCGGTGCCCGACGTCACATACCAGCTGATCAGCAGGGCGCAGATCAGGGCACCTGGCACATAGGAGTTGGTCCGCCGGTAGGAGAACGCGGCGATCACGCCCACAATCGCCAGCAGCGGAATGAACTGGATCGCCACGATCACGTTCAGCGGCTCCTTGGGTGTTGCGAGCAGGCCGGTGGAGAACAGCGTGGCGTACTCCCAGACCACCAGCGCGAAGAACCCGCCCGCCATGGCCACCTTGGCCCAACCCAGCGCCGCGATGAAGCCCTCGCCCTTGACGGCGAGGTCTGTCGCCAGAGCCCTTAGCGCCACCAGGAAGAACAGCGTCCACAGCACCAGGTAGGCCGGCACCTGCATCGCCCGCGTGGCGTCCAGCGGCTTCAGCCCCAGCACCCAGAAGCGGTAGTCGACCTTGAACACGCCATCGACGATCACCAGCGAGAGATAGGCCACGGCCATGGTCGCCACCGCCGCGCCCAGCGACAGCGCCCAGCGATTGGTGAAGGTGGGCTTGCCGCGTTTCAGCACCAGCCCGATCAACAGGCTGACCAGCGCCGTGCCCAAGGCCCAGACCAGCAGCTGGTTCTGGATCCACTGCGGGAAGGGTGCCATGGGGAAGAAGAGTTGCCCCACCTTCATAAGCGGGAAATAGGTCAGCGCTGGCAGCGCCGCCGTGATCACCAGGCTCAACCACCAGCGACCATCGCGACGTTCGGCCAGCGGCTGCGCCGCCGCGTTCAGACCGGCAAAGGGCGCAAAGCCCAGCAACAGGTCAAAGGTGGCCAGGATCAGATAGACCATGCCGGCGAAGGCGATCAGGGTGCCGATCTCTTTCCAGAGCCAGATCTGGTCGTTGGCCGCCATGGCTTTTGGCGCCGGCAGGGTCTTCTGGAACCAGGTCACGGCATCACCGACGCCGGACCCGGAAAAGTGCTCCCAGGGGTGAGTGACAGGCGGATTGAGCAGCACGCGGGCGGTGCCGTCGGCGACCGAGCCATAGACGCGACCCACTTCGACCGGTCCGGTCACGCCGAACACCTTGGCCAGCTTGGGTGAATTGGCAACCAGAGAGCCCTTGGGGACGCCCCACATCAGGCCCGCGAACTCGTCGTACTGGCCGAAGACGACCGCGAGATTCCGCGGGTTTGTCGGGGCTTTGGCACCCAGAAGACCGGGCGTCGAACCCTCCAGTACGATGGAGCGATAGCCATCGGAAACCTCGACCGCCGCCGCCATGACCGGCCCGCTGCCCATGGAGTGCCCCTCCATGCCGACATTGGCCTTGTCCACGATTGGCAGGCTGCGCAGGTAGCGCAGAGCCGCTGGCCCGCCGAAGCCCGCCGTTCCCACGATGCCGCCGGAATAGCCGTGGCCGGTCATATCCATGGCCAGCACCACAAACCCGCGTCTGGCCAGCTCGATGGCGAACGGGCTCTGCATCTCGCGCGTGTTGATATAGCCGTGGGAGACCAGCACCGCCGGCGCGGGTGTCCCGGCCGTGGCGTTGGACGGGGTGTAAAGCAGGCCTGAGACGACCACACCCTTCTCGGCCGGAATTCGCACCTCGGTGACCGTGGTCCCGCCGGACGTCTGTATGGAATGCGCCAGCCAGGCCCCGCCCAGGATCAGGGCCCATGCCAGACCAAAAGCCAGCCACTTCCGCATCACGTCGCCCCCCAAGGGTGATTTGTTGTCGAGATGACGATGCGCCCTCAAGTGCGCGGGCTCAAGCCCGGTCCGACCGCAGTCTCAACGTCATCGGCATCCCACCCTGGGGCCGCATTGACACGCGCATCAGAGGCCGAACTCTGTGTCCCGGGTCAGGCTCCAGCACGGCGCCGCGCATCAGGGTGGCCAGGATCGCGATGGTCTCGGTCTGGGCGAAGGCCTGGCCGATACAGACCCGCGGCCCCGCGCCGAAGGGCAGGTAGGCGAAGCGATGTCGCCCGGCGCTGCGTTCCGGACGGAAACGGTCGGGGTCAAAGACGTCGGGATCGTCCCACAACAGCCGGTGGCGATGGATGGCGTAGATCGGGATGAAGACGAAGGTGCCTTTGGTGACCTTCAATCCGCCGATCTCGACATCCTCAGCGCACATGCGGCTCATCAGGGGCAAAGAAGGGTAGAGGCGCATGGCTTCCTGCACGACCTGCCGGGTAAAGGTCAGGCGCTCGACATGGGCATGGGTCAGCGTTGCGTCGCCCGCCACCTCGGCGATTTCGGCGCGCACCCGTGAGGCAGTGGGCGGATGGGCGCCCAGCAGGTAGAGCGACCATGTCAGCGCCAGGGCCGTGGTCTCGTGGCCGGCGCCAATGAAGGTCAACAGGTTGTCCCGCAGCAGGATGTCGTCCATCTGACGGCCAGTTTCGGGGTCTTTAGCCTGCATCAACAAGTCGACAAGGTCATCCCGTGGCGGCGCAAGCCTGCGGGCCGCCACCATCCGGTCGACCATGGCCTTCAGCGACACCATGGCCCGGTAGCCGCGCGGCGCCAGGGCGATGCGGGTCCATGTGGGCCATTGCAGCAGATCCGCCGGGGTAATCTTGCCCAGGGTCTCCAGATAGTCGGTAATCATCCGGGCCGCGGCAGGCACGTCGATCCCCTCCCCGCCTGAGAGCATGGTGTCAAGGATGACCTGAAAGGTGATGCCGGTCATCTCGGTGGCGATATCCAGGCGCGCGCCCTCGCCCCGGTCACGCCAGCGTTGCAGAGCGGCCTCTGCGGCCTGAACCATGACCGGCGTCATGGCCGCCACACTATCGGGCCTGAAGCCGGGTGCCGCCGCACGGCGCTGCCAGCGCCAGTGGTCGCCCTGGGCGGTCAGCAGACCCTCGCCCAGCGCGGGTTTGGTCACGCGGTCGAACATCCAGTCCTTGGGAAAGGCGTCGGCCTTGTCGAGCAGGATATCCTTCAACATCGAAGGATCGGCCGCGTAGAGGAACATCTGCCGGTCATTGCCGCGCAGGAAATACGGCTCCTCATAAACCGCGCGGGGCCAGGCCTCGATGGGATTGTCCATGAGCTTCCACAGGGCGTGGAAGAACGGCAGCGGCTCATCCGGCGGGATCACGCCGGGCGGGGTGAAGGCCTCGCCGTCGGCGCTCATGGCCGGCGGGTGGCGATCATCGGCAGCCCGCCCTCGGGCCGCAGGGTCAGTCCGCCGCCGGGCCACACCCGATGACCCGGCGCCACCGAAAAGTCTGCGCCCCGCATCAGGGTGGCCAGCACCACCGCCAGCTCCGTCATCGCAAATGCCGCACCCAGGCAGATGCGGGGTCCAGCGCCGAAAGGCATGTAGACATGGCGGTCCGGGGCCGGCTCGCCCGGCGCAAACCGGTCCGGGTCAAACACGTGCGGATCGCGCCAGTAGCGGCTGTGGCGGTGCAGCGCGTAGACCGGGATCACGATCCGGTCGCCGGCCTTCAGGGTGACGCCCGCCACCTCAGTGGGCCGCGAACAGATGCGATAGAGCTGCATCGCGCCGGGATAGAGCCGCAGGGCCTCGCAGATCACCTGGCGCGTGAACACCAGCCCATCCACATGTTCGGCCCCGATCGACTCACCGCCCGCCACGGCGGCGACCTCGGCCCGGATCCGCGCCGCCGTGGGCGCATGGGCCGAGGCGAGATAGAGCGCCCAGGTCAACGACTGGGCGCTGGTCTCATGGCCGGCCATGATGAAGCCCAGCAGGTTGTCGCGCAGTTGCGCATCTTCCATCGCCTGACCGGTCTGCGGGTCGCTGGCGGCCAGCAACAGGTCCAGCAGATCGCCGCGCGTCGGCGCGTCCCGGCGACGACGGATCATGGCGTCCAGGTCCGCACGCAGCGCCGCCGCATCGGGACCCGGCGGATTGACCTTGCCCAGATGATAGGCGTCCGGCGCCAGGAAATAGCTGAACTTCGGCTTCATCACATGGGCGATGAAGGCGGCCAGGCGGGTCTGGACGGCCTCGCGATCAAAGTCCTCCCCGCCCGACAGGATGGTGTCGAGGATCACGTCGAAGGTGATCCGCGTCGCCTCGGCCAGAGTGTTGATCGCCGCCGTCTGCCCCCACCGCGCCAGGGCGGCCTCGGCCGCTGCGGCCATATAGGGCGCCAGCGCATGCATGTGGGCAGGGCGGAACGCCGGCGCGCTGGCATGCCGTTGCCAGCGCCAGGCCTGCCCCTCGGACGTGAACATCCCCTCGCCCCACACCGGGCGAAACATGCGGCGGAACATGTCGCCCTGGCCGAAATTCTCAGCCTGGGCCATCAGCACCTCGCCGATGGCCGCCGGGTCCATCAGGAACAGCGGCGTGCCCGGGAACGGCGGCTTCCACGACAGATCCTCGAAGACCGTGCGCGGCCACCCCTCGATCGGCCGGGTCAAACCCTTGATCGCCTGATCGAAAAGGGAAACGTCCTTTGGGCCCGGAAACGGCGCGGGCGGGGTAAAGCCTTGGTCAAGGACAGGCGCTTGCGACACGGCGCCCGCAGTACCACCGAATGGCCAGTCTCGCCATGCCTGAAGACCGGGCAAACCGCGCAATCGGGGCATGCCTTCGCATTCGGTCTCTATTCTGAAAGACTGTTCTGCTAAGGAACGCCGAAAGTACGGGAGGACGTTTCGCCAAACATGGCCCAACAGACAGCCCTGCGGGGACAGCGGAGCCTGCTCAAGCAGATCCGCGAGGCGCTGGCCGGCGGAGGGCCTGCGCAGCAACGTCTGGATATGGTCGTGCGCATCATCGCGTTGTCGATGGTGGCGGAAGTCTGCTCGATCTATCTGCGGCGCGCCAACGGCGAGATGGAGTTTTTCGCCACAGAGGGTCTGGACGACAAGGCTGTCCACGTCACCCGGATGAAGCCGGGCGAAGGCCTGGTCGGCGAGATCATGAAGCAGGGGGCGCCGCTCAACCTGGCCGACGCGCCTGAACACCCGGCGTTCTCGTACCGTCCGGAAACCGGCGAAGATCCCTACCACGCGTTTCTGGGGGTGCCCCTGTTGCGCGGTGGACGCGCCATCGGTGTGCTGGTGGTCCAGAACCGCACGGAGCGCACCTATACCGAAGATGAGGTCGAGGATCTGCAGATCGTCGCCATGGTGCTGGCCGAGATGGTGGCTTCGGGCGAACTGATTACGGTTGAGGACCTTGACGGCGTTGAATTGGCGCCGAAGCGGCCGGAACGGCTGATCGGATCAAAGTTTGCGGATGGGCTGGCTTACGGCGTCGTCGTCCTGCACGAGCCGCCGGTGGCCTCATCACAGCTGCTGTCGGAGGATGTGGTCGCCGAGGAGCTGCGGCTGAATACCGCACTGGCCGCATTGAAAGCCCAGATCGACCAGATGCTGGAGGGCCAGCACGGCCTCGTCGACGCCTCCTATGACGTGCTGGAAAGCTATCGGATGTTCGCTCATTCGACCGGCTGGAACCGTAACCTGGAGGACGCTGTCCGAAACGGCCTGACCGCCGAGGCTGC
>JANNFM010000215.1:0-1519 GCA_031379795.1 Alphaproteobacteria bacterium | reverse complement strand
CGAGGAACTGGACTTCTCGGTCCGCTACCGCGTCAACGACAACTTCGAACTGACCTTCGATGCGGCAAACCTGACCAACGACCGGGGTCGTCGCTATGGCGACACGTCGGCCTACCCCATCGAGTTCGAGAAGTTCGGCCGCCGCTTCATCGCCGGTGTGAACTTCACCTTCTAGGGACTGTGCGTCCCGCTGGGACGCAGGTTCAAGCGGGCGTCATATTCTGTGTATAGGTAACGAGCGCCGCCCGCTCCGGAAGTCTCTCCGGGGCGGGCGGTCTACAATAGAGATCAAGGGTCGGGCTCATGCGCAGGTTCGCGGGTATTCTCATTGTCGCGGCCTTGGGCGTACCCGGGACGGGCGTCGCCCACAAGGGCCAACACCCGAGCTTGATTGAGGCCCCAAAGGGAACAAAGGCGGTCAAGGTTGATCCCGCAAAGCGGCGCTGGCTGGCGGGGGACCATCACGTCCACAGCCGCTACAGTGTCAGCTACACGGCCAATCCGGATGGTAAGTCACCGCCGACACCCGTGATCGCGGGCGACGCCAAGTATCCGATCCCCACCAACACGGCGATGGGCGCAAAGTTCGGCCTGTCGTGGATGGTCGCCACCGATCACGGCGGTCCGAACCATTCGAAGGTCAATCGCGATCTGGCCTATCCAGAACTCGTCAAGTCGCGCCGCGCACATCCAGGCGTTATCCAGTTCTACGGCATGGAGCTGAACACCCCCGGCGCGGAGCACTCCAGCGTGATCGTTCCGAACAACCGCGCCGAGCGCGACGTGCTGTTCGGCATCGAGAGCCAGTACGACCACCGCGAACCCTGGCCCGCTGACCCCACGCGGAACACCGAGCAGCGCATGATTGACGCGCTGAAGTACATGTCGAAGATCCCGGCACCGCCCATTGTGATCGCCAACCATCCGTCCCGCACGGCGACCGGCGTCGGCGTCTACACGGCAGTCACGCCCGGAGAACTGCGCAACTGGAACGACGCCGCGCCTCAGGTCGCTGTCGGCATGGAAGGCGCGCCTGGTCACCAGGCCGGGGCGCTGAACGCCAAGGCCCAGGCTGACCCCGACGACGCGTTCCGGGGAGCCTACCGACGCGCGCCCACTATGGGTGGCTATGACCAGATGACGGCCCGACTGGGTGGTTTCTGGGATTCCATGCTGGCAGAGGGCCGCCGCTGGTGGATCACCTCGACGTCCGACTCCCACCGCCACTACACCGATGGCGGCAGCGACTTCTGGCCAGGCGAGTATTCCAAGACCTATGTCAAGGCGGTCAAACAACCCGCCGACGTGCTGGACGGCCTGCGGAATGGTCGGGTGTTCACGGTGCTGGGCGACCTGGTCTCGGAACTGGACGTCACCGTTCAGACCGCTGACGGACAAGGCAAGGCCGAGATCGGCGGAATGCTCAACGTCGCGCCGGGCTCGGACGTCACGGTGGTGATCCGCCTGCGGGACCCCGCCGGTGCCAATGCCGACGGCAAGACCTCTGAAGTTACGCGGG
>JANNFM010000205.1:0-12517 GCA_031379795.1 Alphaproteobacteria bacterium | reverse complement strand
GAAGGATAAATACGGGCCTGATCGAAGATCTGTGAATGCCTTAGCCCAAGGTGGCGGGAGGGCGTGATGGAGGGGGCAAGCCGCAAGTATGGCGTGGGAATGTCCCGGATTCCCAGAGCTCAGACCTAGAGCCTGTCCGTTTCAGATGGAATCATCTGAAACGGATAAACAGGCTCGTTTTCATACGTTTAGAGCGTGACGGGCGCCTGAACCGGTATCCACTTCAGGCTGTCACGCTCTAGCGCCCCGCCTCCTCCCGCGAGGGCCGCGCGGCAGGAAGGGCGGCCGGCCAGGTCTTGATGACGAACTTGGCGACGGCCTCGACCTCGGACGGGCTCATGGCGCCGCCGAGCGCCGGCATCTCCCCCTGTCCCTGGGCGACCACGCGGATGATGTTGCCGAAGTCAGTGCGCCCGGCGAGCGACGGCCCCGCGCTGCCACGACCCTCCGCGCCGTGGCAGGCGGCGCAGCGGGCGGCATACTGCGCCTTGCCGACGGCGAGATCCTCCGGCGAGGCCGCGATGGCGGCGGCGGCGGCGATCGAGGAGGGCGGCGCCGCGGCGACTGGCGGCCCGCCTGGCGGCGCAGGACCGTTGTCACTGGCGCCGTCGAGGGTGAGCGCCACCAGCTCGGCCGGTTTGCCTGGGCCTGAGATGGCCACGACGACGTACTGGCGGCCCTTGTGCACATAGGTCATGGGTGCGGCGGTGACGAAGCTGGGCAGGCGGGTGTCGAACAGGACCGCGCCGGTCCTCTTGTCGTAGGCGCGGAAGTGGTTGCTCCCCGTGCCCGGGCTGATGTTGCCGGACTCGCCCAGAAAGAAGAGCTCGCGGGTCAGCAACGGGCTGGGTTTGATGTTGAAGGCGCCCATGCGGCCGAAGTCCAGCTTCAGCCCCTTCAGCGCCGGATGGTTGCGGACGCTGTCGGGCGCCCCGCCGAGGGGCACGCGCCAGAGCTGGCGGCCGGTGTCCATGTCCAGGGCCACCACCTCCGAGTACGGCGGCTTCATGATGGGCAGGCCCCGCGGCCCGTCCACAACGTGGTTGCCCGACTGGACGTAGGCCATGTTCGTGCGCGCCGGGTCGCCCTTGACCAGACCCGCGGCGGTCCAGCGGTAGCGGACCGGCACGTACATGATGTTCGTGATGGGATCGACCGCGGCGCCGTTCCAGTTGGCCCCGCCGCCGTAACCCGGGCTGATCAGTGTGCCCTTCTGGCCCGGCTTCAGCTCCACCAGGGGGGTGTAGATCGGACCTTTGTTATAGGCCTTCATCATCTCCACGGCCTCGGCGCGGAGTGCCGGCGTGAAGTCGATCAACATGTCCTCGGCGTAGCCCTGGCGCACCAGCGGCGCGGGGTTGGTGGGGAATGGCTGGGTGGGCGAGAGTTTCTCGCCGGGGACGCCGCCCTGCGGCACGGGCCGCTCGACGATCGGCCAGACCGGCTTCCCCGTCCGCCGGTCGAAGGTGAACACGAAGCCCTGCTTGGTGAGCAGGCTGACCGCCTTGATCCGCCGCCCGTCCTTGACGATGTCGTGCAGGATCGGGGCCGCGGGGTTGTCATAGTCCCAGATGCCGTGGTGGACGGTCTGGAAGTGCCAGACCCGCTTTCCGGTCTTGCTATCGAGCACCAGCAGGCTCTCGGCGAACAGGTTGTCGCCCGGCCGCTCTACCCCGCCGAAGTCGTTCGAGGGGGTGTCGGTGGCGAAGTAGACGTAGCCGGTCTCCGGGTCGGCGCTCATCATCGTCCAGGTCCCCGAGTTGCCGGCATACTTCCAGCTGTCGTTCTCCCAGGTCTCGTTGCCGAACTCGCCGGCCTGCGGGACGACATTGAAGCTCCAGAGGAGTTTGCCGGTGCGCACGTCGAAGCCGCGGAAATTGCCCGGCGTCGCCTCCTTGTTGCGCGCGCCGCCCGGAATCACCTGGGTGACGATCACGTCGCCGACGACGATGGCGGGCGAGACCGAGCGCACCTCGGTGACAGCGCGCCCTTCCGTGAGGTTCTTGCGCAGGTCGATCCAGCCGCGGCCGCCGAACTTCGGGTCCGCTTTGCCGGTCCTGGCGTCGACGGAGATCAGGCGGCCGTCCAGGGAATTGTGGAAGAGGCGTTTCTCCGCGCCATCGGTCCAGTAGGCCAGCGAGCGCGGCGCCAGCGACGCGCCGGGCGCGATCTCCACCGGCTGTGGCTCGAAGGTCCACAGCGTCTTGCCCGTGCCGGCGTCGATAGCGGCCATGCCGTTGTTGACCCAGGGGACGTAGAGGACCCCGTCCGTGAGCAGCGGCGTAGACTTGTAACTGTTCGACGCCGCCGCGCCCGACGTATCCGCACTCCAGCGCCAGGCGATCTTCAGTCGGCCCACGTTCGAGCCGTTGATCTGGTTCAGCGGCGCAAAGCGCGTCTGGCCGGCGTCGCCGCCCCAGTAGAGCCACTTGCCGGGGTCGTAGACGCCCATGGTCGAGGTGACCGGGCCGGCGGAAGTGGGCGCGGCCAGCGCCATGGACAGCGAAACCGCCAAGGCCGCGCCCCCCCGCAGAACTCGGCGCATCGGATTCTCCCCCACCCGCCCGGCTGGCGCGCCGGATCGTGAAATCTGGGCGCAGTCTAAGCCGTTGCGTCGGCCTCGCAAGACCGCAGGGTGCGCGGGCCGTCAGTCCGCGATCGGCCCTGGAAGGAAACTACCGCCCCGCCGGCGCCTGACCCGGCTCGCGTCCCGCGGCCCGGGCGTCTTCCGCGCGAGCCCCGGCGAGAATGTTCGCCAGACCATAGTTGCCCTCGTGGCAGGCGTATTCGAACATTCGTCCGCCGCGCACCAGCTCGTACTCGCCGCCCCACGGCGTGTCCCACAGGGTTGGGTCGACGATCTCGAAGCGGTAGTTCATCCGCTGGGGGGAGACCATGGTGAAGCGCTCGATCACCTTCAGGTTCTCCCACGACCCCTGATACGCCTGGCGTTCCGGCATGTGCGTGGTCTCGACCACCAGGGTGTCGCCCTCCCACCAGCCGATGGAATCGCCAAACCACGGCCGCACGCCATCCGCACGGTGGGTGGAATTCAGCCGGATGTCCAGAAGGTCGTGGATCATCTCGGTGACAATGGCGACGTGGTCGGTCCCCATCTGGAAGAAGTGATTGTTGTTGTAGAGCCCGTCGAACATCGGCGGATCGGACCGCACGATGATGCAGCGCTCGGCAAGGCCACGGGTCTCGGGGTTGTCGTTCTGCGGACCACGGTTCAGTTCGGCGGCGCTGGAGCCGCCTTCGCCCACGGCCGCCCGGGCGCGGCGCTCCCGCTCCGCCACAGTCTCCTGACGTTTGGCTCTCGGATATTGGCCGTCCGGCGTGGTCAGGAGCGAGGTGCGGGGCTGACCGTTGACCCGCATCACCTTGTCTCCGGGCGCTGTCCAGGCCGCATCGTAGTTACAGACCTGGGCCGCGCCCGAGCGGCCGCCCGAGCAGGTGTCCTTGGCTTCGATGTCCTTGACCGTAGCGCCTGCCTCGGTGGGCGCGTTCGCCCGTGCGAGCAGTTTGTCGTTGGCGCCCTCGATGCTCCGTGCCTCCGCCTCGGTCAGCACCAGACGCGAGCCGAACGCCGGTGCCCGATTGATGCCTGTGAGGGTTTCATTGTTCCACACGCCCGTGAAGTCGGGCTTGCCGTTGAAGCGCGGCGGCGAGAAGCCGGGTGCGACCCGAGGTCCGAGGATCGGCGCCGGCGCGGCCACATCCTGCAACGCGCCCGGCGCGCCCGCGACAGCGCTGGTGCCGGGCCGAACCTTGAGTTCCTGGCCCAGCGCCGGGCCGGCCGCGAGCCACGCGCCTATCAACAGAGCGGTGAAGCGAAGTGACGCCATGTGCCGGATCCTCCCCACGTCCCCTGCGCGCGCAATCCACGCCATGGGGCCAACCAGGACGGGAGAGTAGCGCAAAGCGCGGGGCGGGTAAGGGGTGCTCCGTCCGCAAGCTTCGCCTTTTTCATGCACTGGAGCGCGGCAGGCAACCTCGTCCCGGCTGCCCTGCCCTGGCGCGGCTCGCGCTGACGACTGCGCGTCAGCGCCATCAAGACAGGCTAACCCCGGAAAACACCGACAACACGGACCTCAGGCCGTGACCCAGCGCGGCCCACGTCTCTCCGAAGTGGCGAGGCCTGCGAAATCGTTCAGCCACGGTTCAGGCGCGCCGCCGTTAACTGGACCTCAGACCCAGGAGGTTCCCATGCGCAAAACCCTGACCACCGCTCTCGCCGCCATCACCCTGGTCGGCGGTGTGCTCGCCGCCGCGACGCCGGCGTCAGCAGAGCATTATCGCTATGGCGGCTATCGCAGCCACCGCAGCGGCTCGGACAAGGCAGCCATCGCCGTCGCCGCCGGCATTGCAGGTCTGGCCCTGGGCGCTGCGCTCTCCAGCAAGAGCAATGGCCGCAGTGGCTATGGCAGCACCTACAGCTCCGGCTATTCCAGCCGCAGCAACCCCTACCGCAATGGCTACGACTACAACCCTCGCAACGACAGCTATGGCGGCGACTATTACGGACGCGGCGACAGCTACGGCGACGACTATTATGCCCGCCCGTCGGCCCCGGCGGTCTGCACCTCACGTGAGCGTGCCTACGACCGCTACACAGGCCAGCGCATCACCATCGAGCGTCGCTACGCCTGCTGACCGATCACCACCCGTTCCTGCCCCCACCATAGCGGCGACTTCGGCAGATCGATGAACCGCCGCTCGTCCTCGAGCAGCAACGCGGCCGCCGCCTGGGCTTCCGGACGGCGGCCGTTTTCGGCCAGGGCCTCAAGGCCGTCGAACCACAGCTGGGCCACGCCGTCGAACTCGGGCGGCGCCTGACGACTGGCGCCGACGCCGGCATTCGCCGCTTCCGGCAGGCTGTGCAGTTGCACATAGCGCCGGATCTTCAGTTCATCGGCGACGCTGGCCACCAGCGGCCCATGGGTGTCGAACCAATAGGTCTGGAAGGCCTCACGGCTCAGATGCGGCAGCCGCACAAGGCAAAAGGTGAGCTTGATCATAGGGCGACGGTCCTCCTCAATGGATGAGGCTAGACCGCCGCCGTAGCGTCAGGCCAGTGCGCGCCGCCGAGACCGCATCGCCGAACCCACCGCGCCGAAGCCGATGATCATCATCGCCCAGGTGGCGGGCTCCGGAATGCCGCCGATCTGCGGCGGCGCGTCGAAGTCCACGAAAGACAGTCGGGTGACGCGTGAGTCAAACGCGCCAGAGTACAGGACATCATTTGCGGCATTGAATACGCTTATCGTGTAGAAATTCCGCTCGGCGAAGCCGTCCGTATTACCGTAAATTCGGAGGTTTGCGAGGCTTGCCGCCCGACCCAGCACGATATCCAGGAACTGGTTCCCGCCCGGCCCTCCGGAGTGGAAGATTTCGCCCGCATAGTAGTTGCCATTGGTGTTTCCGTCGTTCGCTTTTCCGGGGCCGGAAATGCCATCGTATTGGCTCGACGCGGAGGCGACACCACCCAAGGCGAATGAGGCCACATTATCGCCGGTGCCAAACTCGATCGCCTCCACTTCGGCGATCTGGAGCCAAGTGGGGATCGCGCTGGTTACGCGCAGTTTCGTCGCGCCGACAACGCTGACCGCCATGGCCGGCGCTGCGGCGAGGAGCGCCGTGCTTGCAATGACCCCTGCCAGCAGGGTGTTGAATGATTTTGACATTTTACGATCCTTGGCATGCCGATTAAACAGGTTTGTAGGATCGACCCGCGCCGCTAACGCCGCATCACGCAAACGGATGACCCCTCAGAGGCGAGTAATTCGCGTTCCAGACCGCCCCGCATCATCCAAACGGATGATGCTGGATGATCCGCGTTCATTGAGCGTAGTCTGCGGTTCGGTGGTGCCGTCGTGGGGGCGGCACCGCGCCGGAGCCCCGGACAATGCGCGTGACCCCTGATCCTGAAGCCGACCTGATCCAGCAGATCTATGCGGCGGCCTACGATCCGGCCAAGTGGGTCGGAGTCATGGAAAAGCTGTCCGACGCGGTCGGCGGCCTGCGCGGCTGCCTGACCCGGATCAACATGACCGACGGCACCGCCGTTGAGGCGATCCTCATGCGTTCAGACCCGTCGTGGGTCGACGCCTACGCCCAACATTTCAGCAAAGCGAATGTGTTCCAGACCGCCACAGACTCCGAAAGCTACGACAAGCTTCGGCGGGCGCCCGTCCAGACAGACGAAAACTGCCTCCCTCGGGAGGATTATGCAGGCTCGGAATACTTCAACGACTTCATGCGCCCTCAGGATGTCGACCGGGCCATGTTCATCCACCTGGGCATCGCCGGACAGGTCGTCAGCAATATCAACATCGGGCGACGCACCGGCGAGACCTTCGAACAGTCGGACCTGGATTTCGCAGCGCGCATCCAGCCACATATGACGCGCGCCTACGAACTCAGTCGTCAGATCGCCCAGCCAATGGGTGTGATCCGCAACCTGGCCGAAGCGTTGCAGCATTCACCGCATGCTCTGTTCCTGGTCGACGCGGACTGCTCCCTGACGTTTGCCAATACCGTCGCCGAGCGACTTCTGGCGCGCGAGCGGGGCCTGATCGTGATCGGCGGTCGCCTGACACCCGCCCAGTCTGACGCCGCACGCCGGTTCGAGATGCTGATCGGCCACGCCGCGCGAAGGGACGGCGCGCGCACCGGCGGCTCCATGAGCGTGCCCCGGCCCGGCGCCCGGTTTCCGCTGGCGCTGCGTACCGCGCCATTACCGCTGGACGATGGCCCGGTGTTTCGCGCCACGGCCCCGGTGCTGGTCTCGGTCACGGACCTGGAGGCCGACGTCTCGACCCCGACCCACGAACTCACCGACCTGTTCGGCCTGACCCCCGCCGAGGTGAAGCTGGCCGCTGCCGTGTTCGAGGGCCTGAGCTTGCCAGAAGCTGCGGAACAGTTTGGCATCAGCACCAACACCGTCCGCTTCCAGCTGGCTCGCATCTTCGACAAGACCGGCGTCTCGCGCCAGGCTGAACTGGTGAAGCTGATGATGCGCCTGGCGAGCTGATCGTCCCTTCGCCGGTTAACGCAGATTCAGCATGCCTGTCAGCCAAGCCTTAAATTGCCATCGGCTATGACCCGTTCCAGTCGGGCGCATTCCCCGCGCACCGGACGGGAGCCAAGCCGTGACAGAACGTCCGGACGCTGACGGCAGGCCGCTGAAGGTCCTGCACGTCGACGACGACCCCATGAACCTGCGCGTGGTGCAGGAAATCCTCGGCGCGTTCGGCCACCAGGGCGTGATGGCCAACTCGGGCGAAGAAGCCCTGGAGCGCCTGGCGACCGAAGCCTTCGACATCATGCTCATCGACATCCACATGCCGGTGATGACCGGCATCGATGTGGTGCGGTTCCTGCGGGCTTCGGGGGGATCTCAAAGTAACATTCCCGTCGTTGCGCTCACCGCCGACGTCTATTCGCGCCGCCCGGCGGAGTATCTGGCCCTGGGTTTCAACGATTTCGTATCCAAGCCGATCCTGGTCTCCACGCTGATGGAGACCATCAAACGCTGCATTCACACCCAACCGATCGCCTTGAGCCGGGTGGGCTGAGCCTCAGTCCGAATCCGTCTCCACCGGCCTCGCCGCCAAGGGTGCGGATCGGCCGTCCAGCGCGGCCGCCAGCTTTCCGCGATCCAGTTGTCCCTCCCAGCGGGCGACGACCAGTGTCGCCACCGCATTGCCCATGAAGTTGGTCACCGCCCGGCACTCGCTCATGAACCGGTCAACGCCCAGGATCAGCGCCATGCCGGCCAACGGCACTGTCGGCACCACCTGCAGCGTGGCGGCCAGGGTGATGAACCCCGCGCCGGTCACCCCCGCAGCTCCCTTTGAGCTCAGCATCGCCACGCCCAGCAGCAACAGCTGTTCCTGCAGTGACAGCTGGATGCCCAGCGCCTGGGCGATGAACATCGCCGCCAGCGTCATGTAGATATTCGTGCCGTCCAGGTTGAAGCTGTAACCGGTGGGCACCACCAGCCCGACCACCGACTTCTCGGCCCCGGCTCGCTCCATCTTCTCCATCAGCGACGGCAGTGCCGACTCGGACGAACTGGTGCCCAGAACCAGCAAAAGCTCGTCCTTCAGATACCGGATCAGCTTCAGGATCGAGAACCCGTGCAACGCCGAGATCGCCCCCAGCACGACCAGCACGAACAGGATCGATGTGGCGTAAAACGTGCCCACCAACGCCGCAAGGTCGATCAGCTTTTTGATCCCATACTTGCCCACCGTGAAGGCGAAGGCCCCAAACGCCCCGATCGGCGCGGCCCGCATGAAGATGGCCACCAGCTTGAAAAACGCCTCAGCCGCGGCGTTGAGCACGTTCACCACCGGCGCGGCGCGCTCGCCGATCATGGTCAGCGCGATGCCGAACGGGATCGCGAAGAACAGCACCTGCAGGATATTGCCATCCACGAACGCGCCCACCACCGACGTGGGGATCACATCCATCAGGAAACCCACGACCGTCATGTCATGGGATTTGGCCGCGTAGCCCTTGACCGCCGCCGCATCGAGGGTCGCCGGGTCGATGTTCATCCCCGCGCCGGGCTGGACCACGTTGGCCACGGTCAGGCCGACCACCAGGGCGAAGCTGGACACCACGATGAAATAGGCGAACGCCTTCAGCACAACGCCGCCCACCTTGCCCAGGTCGCGCATACCGGCGATGCCGGTGACCACGGTCAGGAAGATCACCGGCGCAATGATCATCTTCACCAGCTTGATGAAGGCGTCTGCCAGCGGCTTCAGCGCCTCTCCGGTCGTCGGCCATTGATAGCCGATCACAGCGCCCAGGGTGATCGCGACCAACACCTGCACGTAAAGCTGCGTCCAGAGCGGCCGTCTGCCCACCGGGGGCTCCGCCCCTGTCATCGTGCCTGCCACGCGATTCCCCCTGACTGTTTCAAACAGAGTAGCAAGAACGCACCCCACCCGTCTTGCCGCCTCAACGTCCCGGAAATATCCCGGCAAAACGACTCGTCCAGAGTTCGAAAGTGGGGGATGCTGGCCCCCGCAAGAGTCCGGGAACGGACCACATCCTGGGAGCACACCACATGATCGACCGTCGCAGCCTTGTACTCGCCGGAGCCGGCGCCTTCGCAGCCCTCCCCGCCTGGGCGAGGATTGTCGTACAGCCCGCCGCATCCGCCGGCTTCAGCGCCGCCGGCGTCGCGGCCCTGAACGCCGAGATGCACGCCCTCGTCGACCAGCAGAAGCTGGCGGGGGTCGTCACCCTGCTGGCCCGCAAGGGCAAGGTGGTCAACCTGGACGCCTATGGTCGCCAGGACATCAGTGCGCCCGCGCCGATGGCGACCGACAGCATCTTCCGCATCGCCTCCATGACCAAGCCGATCTGCGGCGTGGCGATGATGCAACTGTGGGAACAGGGAAAATGGAAGCTGGACGACCCGGTGGCCAAACACATTCCCCAGTTCGCCGGACTCAAGGTCAAGACAGCCGACGGCACCCTTGTCGACCAGGCCAGCCCGATGACCATGGCCCAGTTGATGAGCCACACCGCCGGTTTCGGAACCAGCCGTGCCTACGACGCCGACAAGACCCTGCAGTCCCCCGTCGACCTGCGCGACATGATCGACCAGCTGTCAAAACTGCCGCTCTACAGCCAACCCGGCACAGATTGGGCCTATGGTCCTTGTGTGAATATCCAGGGTTATGTGGTTGAAAAGCTGTCCGGAATGGACCTTTCGGACTATTTCCAGAAACACATCTTCACGCCCCTGAAGATGCCGGACACCCAGTTCTGGACCGATCCAGCGAAGACGGCCCGCGCCGTCCGCATCCACACCTACGCCGAGGGCAGGCTTGTCCCGGCCGGCCCGCCGCGCCTGCAGACCGCCAAACCCCGCTTCCTCTCCGGCTCGGGCGGCCTGTTCTCGACGGCGCCAGACTATTTCCGCTTCTGCCAGGCGCTGCTGAACGGCGGCGAGCTGGAGGGCGCGCGGGTCCTGAAACCCGAAACCGTCAAGCTGATGCGCAAGTCGGTCCTGCGCCCCGGCGTCGGCGTCGATCTGTACGGACCCGTCCAGAAGGGCGTCGGCTTTGGCATGGACTTCGCCGTCCACGAAAACCCCGCCATCAGCGGCCTGGCGCAGGGCGTCGACAGTTACTGGTGGGGCGGCGCGTTCGGCACCTGGTTCTGGATCGACCCCACCAACGACATCGTCTTCGTCGGCATGATCCAGAATATGAACGGCTCGGTTCCCGGCGGCGGCACGCCCGCGGTTCGCGACATCAGCCCCAAGGCGGTCTACGCCGCGCTCAACGATAAGAAGGCCTGAAGCTCATGCGTCGCCTGATGCTGCCTCTGCTGATCGCCGCCGTCGCGACAGCGGCCCACGCCCAGACCTACAAAGCGCCCCGCAACGGCTTCGGCCAGCCCGACTTCGAGGGCGTCTGGACCAACGCCTCGCTGACCAGCCTGGAGCGTCCGGCCAATTTCAAGACCCTGACCATCACCGAGGCCCAGGCCAAGGCCGCCGAAGCGGCCCGCGCCAAGGGCATGGCGGCGTCAAACCGGCCCACCAACCCCAACGACCCGGCCCCGCCCAAGGCCGACGATCCCGGCGGATACAACACGGTCTGGATCGATCCCGGCGTCAGCTATGGCCGCATCAACGGCGAGGTGCGCACCTCCTGGCTGATTGATCCCGCTGACGGCAAACTGCCCTACAGCACCGCCGGCCGGAAGCTGTTCACCGACACCCTGACCAGCGCCCGGACCAATTTCGCAGGTCCTGAAAGCCGTCCGCTGGGCGAGCGCTGCGTCCTTGGCTTCGGCTCCACCGCCGGCCCGCCGATGATGAACGTGCTCTACAACAACAACTACCAGATCCAGCAAGCGAAGGACCACGTGGTGATCGTCGTCGAGATGAACCACGACGCCCGCCTGATCCCCCTCGTCGACCGGACCAAACCCCGCACCAGCCTGCAGAAATGGATGGGCGACAGCATCGGCTGGTGGGACGGCGACACCCTGGTGGTCGAAACCACCAACTTCAATCCGCAGGAAAGCTTGCGCCCCTATTTCGGGGCCAGCCTGTTCCTCTCACCGGATGCCAAGGTCACCGAGCGCTTCACCCGCACCTCGGCCACCCAGATCCTCTATGAGTTCAGCGTGCAGGACCCCAAGGTCTTCACCCAGGTCTGGCGCGCCCAGATGGCCATGAACGCCACCACCGGCCCGATGTACGAATACGCCTGCCACGAAGGCAACTACGCCCTGCCCGGCATCCTCGGCGGCGCGCGTCTGGCCGAGAAGGAAGGCAAGGCGGTCGAGGCGGTGGAGTTGGCGGAGTAGCGGTTATCTCCACGGACGTTTCCGACCTGGATCAACATCAACCTTTTGAATTATAAAGAAACGTCATGGCCCGGCTCGTCCGGGCCACCCATGATCACCGAGCCGGCAAGTTCGAACCGGCATCGCCGAGGCTCCCTCGGCACCATCCGGTGTTCATGGGTCGCCCCCCGGGTCGCGCCGCCGCGCAGCCCGCCCGGGGCAGGCTCCCAAGCCGGGCGATGACGAATATTAGTGTGGATTGTCGCGGGCGCAAAGTGATGACGCTCGCGGAGTAGCCCTCAGTACCAGTCCAGTTCAAACCGCTTGCCGCCGACGATCAGGCCCTTGAGCCGGGCCTTACCGTCTCGTCCGACGGAGACAATGGCCCGCGCAGTCGCGGCATCGCCCCGACCGATCTGAAGCGTCTTCTGGATCGCCTCGGCCTGCGCCTGATCGATGTGCAGCCGGTCCACACCGATGTTCATGATCACCCGGCTGGAGTCCTCCGTCGGGCCGGTCTGGCAGTCGACATCGCCCCGCACGGCCAGTTCGCCCAATTTCAGCGCTGCGTCCCGGTTGGGTGCCACGCCGGTGGCGACGTGGTGGTCACCCTGGCGACGCAATGCCACCCAGGTCTTGGGCCGGCGCGTCGAGGCTGCGCTCCCGGGTGGGCAGGGGGCGCCGACAGCCAGGTCCGACTGTATCTGGAACTGGACATAGTGGCCGGTCAGCAGGCTGCGCGGATCGTAGCCGCTGATCTCCAGCATCACCTCGCGCCCCTGCGCCCGCGCCACACCTTCACGCACTACCAGTCCGCTCAGCACCAGCGCCAACACAGCAGCAGCGGCCAGGATCTGGACGGGGATGCCAACTCTCATGACCGCACTGCCCGTCGCATCACAAACGCCACGCCCAGCGCCACAAAAGCACAGCCGCCAAACACCGCCGCAGACGTCAAAAGTCCAACGCCCAGATTGAACAACAGGAACGCCCCGGCCGCCAACAGGCTGATCACGCCAACCGCCGTCACCGCCGAGTGCCGATCGCTGCGCCCCAGCGCCAGCGCGGCCACAGACAGCGCCATCCAGGCTACGCTGTGGACCACACCCCCCAGGGTGTCTACCAACCCGCCCCAAACCCCGAACCACAACAGGGCGCCTGCCGCCCACCAGCCCTAGAGCACGCCCCC
>JANNFM010000081.1:0-5830 GCA_031379795.1 Alphaproteobacteria bacterium | reverse complement strand
GGGGGGGGGGGGGCCCCCCGTTGGGGTGGGGGGGCCTTGCCGCCACTAAGTATATGCCAGCTTGGCGCATTTGCCCTGAATGATCCCGGAGACCTTCTGGCGCGGTGCGACTGCGGCCCCCTCCACCCCGCTACGCGCGGTCCCCCTCCCCCGATGGGTGAGGAGAGGGACGTGTGGGGTGTCGTTTTCTACGCGAACTGGCCCATCGTGTTGTGGACGCCGCCGGCCTTGAGAGCCGCCTCACCGGCGAAGTATTCCTTGTGGTCGTCGCCGACGTCGGAGCCGGACATGTTCTGGTGCTTCACGCAGGCGATGCCCTGGCGGATTTCCTGGCGCTGAACGCCAAGCACGTAGCCCAGCATGCCCTGGGTGCCGAAGTATTCCTTGGCCAGGTTGTCGGTCGACAGTGCCGCCGTATGGTAGGTCGGCAGGGTAATCAGGTGGTGGAAGATGCCGGCCCGCTTGGCACTGTCGGCCTGGAAGGTGCGGATCTGCTCGTCGGCCTCGATGGCCAGCGCGGTGGTGTCATAGTCGATGCTCATCAGCTTTTCGCGGTCATAGGCCGAGACGTCCTTGCCGGCGGCCTTCATGGCGTCGAACACCTGCTGACGGAAGTTCAGCGTCCAGTTGAAGGACGGCGAATTGTTGTAGGCCAGCTTGGCGTTGGGGATGACCTCGCGGATGCGGTCGACCATGCCCGCGATCTGGGAGATGTGCGGCTTTTCGGTTTCGATCCACAGGAGGTCCGCGCCGTTTTGCAGCGACGTGATGCTGTCGAGAACGCAGCGGTCCTCGCCCGTGCCTTCGCGGAACTGGAACAGGTTGGACGGCAGGCGCTTGGGCCGCAGCAGCTTGCCGCCACGGTTGATGACCACATCGCCGTTCTTCATGTCGGCGGGGGCGATCTCTTCGCAGTCGAGGAAGCTGTTGTACTGGTCGCCGATGTCGCCGGGGGCATGGCTGACGGCGATCTGCTTGGTCAGGCCCGCGCCCAGGCTGTCGGTGCGGGTGACGATGATGCCGTTGTCGACGCCCAGTTCGAGGAAGGCGTAACGGCAGGCGCGCACCTTGGCCAGGAAGTCCTCATGCGGGACCGTGACCTTGCCGTCCTGGTGGCCGCACTGCTTTTCATCGGAGACCTGGTTCTCGATCTGCAGGGCGCAGGCGCCGGCCTCAATCATCTTCTTGGCCAGCAGATAGGTGGCTTCTGCATTGCCGAAGCCGGCATCGATGTCGGCGATGATCGGAACGACGTGGCTCTCGTAGTTGTCGATGGCGTCGGTGAGCTTCTGCGCCTTCGCCTTGTCGCCGGCGGCGCGGGCGGCATCCAGATCGCGGAACATCATGCCGAGTTCGCGGGCATCGGCTTGCTTGAGGAAGGTGTAGATCTCTTCGATCAGCGTCGGCACCGAGGTCTTCTCGTGCATCGACTGGTCCGGCAGCGGGCCGAAGTCGGAGCGAAGTGCGGCGACCATCCAGCCCGACAGATAGATGTAGCGCTGCTTCGTGGTGCCGAAGTGCTTCTTGATCGAGATCATCTTCTGCTGGGCGACGAAGCCGTGCCAGCAGCCCAGGCTCTGGGTGTAGTTGGCGGGGTCGGCGTCATAGGCAGCCATGTCGGTGCGCATGATGCCGGCGGTATATTTGGCGATCTCAAGACCCGTCTTGAAACGGTTCTGCAGGCGCATCCGGGCGACGCTCTCAGCGTTGATGCCGTCCCAGGTGCCGTTCTTGCTCTTGATGAGCTGGCTCATCTCGATGATGTGGTCTTGGTACGCCATGTGCCTCTTCCGAATTTTGCCGGGAATTTGACGCTCCCGGAGCATGAAGCGTGCCGTTACAGCCAGATCTGACCCGAGCGGAAGCCGTCACGCGGTATAGCTGTCAAACTTTACAGGATTTGATTGTAATGTTGTAAGGTTGCGACAAATCGAAATCCGCGGGTCCGTTGTGCCAACTGAACGTCGCCTCTACGTCGGACCCAATCTTCGTCGCCTACGGCGGGACCTTGGCTTGACCCAGGCTGATATGGCGGCTGACCTTGATGTGTCCGCATCCTACGTCGCCCTGCTGGAGCGCAATCATCGCCCTTTGAGCGCCGAGATGTTGCTGCGGCTGGCGCAGACCTACAAACTGGACGTGTCGACGCTGGCGGGCGCCGGCGCCGCTACCGAGACGGCGCGACTGCAGGCCGTGCTGAAGGACCCGATGTTCGCCGACATCGACCTGCCGGCGCTGGAGACCGCCGATATGGCGGGCAGTTTCCCAGGCGTGACGGAGGCGCTGTTGCGGCTCTATACCACCTATCAGGAAGAACAGCTGGCGCTGGCCGACAAGGGCGCCGAGCGCTTTGAGGCCGGGGGTCTGGCCGACGCCACCGATCCGGTCGCCGAGTCCCGCCGGTTCCTGGCGGCGCGGCGCAACAGTTTTCCGGGCCTGGATGACGCCGCCGAACGTCTGGCCCAGGCGGTCAGCAGTCACGACAGCCTGACCGGATATCTGAATGCGCGGCATGGGCTACGCACCCGCCGTCTGCCGTCCAGCGTGATGGTCGGATCGATGCGCAGGCTGGATCGCCACCGCAAGGAAATCCTGCTTGACGATGGCCTGGACACTGCCAGCCAGACGTTCCAGCTGGCCCTGCAACTGGCCTATCTTGAGCTTCGGACCGAAGTCGACACCGAACTTGAAGGCGGCAGCTTCGCCTCGGAGAGCGGTGAGCGGCTGACCCGCCGGGCGCTGGCCAGCTATGCGGCGGCCGCAATCCTGATGCCCTACTCGACCTTCGCCCGCGCTGTTGAGGCCCGTCACTATGATGTCGAAGCGTTGGCGCGGCAGTTTGGCGCCAGCTTTGAGCAGACGGCCCACCGCCTCACGACGCTGCAGAAACCCGGCCAGGAACGGGTGCCGTTCTTTTTCATCCGGGTCGACCCGGCGGGCAACGTCTCCAAACGGCTGGACGGGGCCGGGTTTCCCTTCGCCCGCCATGGCGGTGGCTGCCCTCTGTGGTCGGTGCATCAGGCCTTCAGCACGCCGCGCCAGATCGTCACCCAGTGGCTGGAACTTCCCGACGGCCAACGGTTCTTTTCCATCGCCCGCACGGTAACGGCGGGCGGCGGCGGCTTCGGTGCGCCGCGTGTGGAGCGCGCCATCGCGCTGGGCTGCGCCGCCGAGCATGCCGGGCGACTGATCTATACGCGCGACCAGCCGGGATTGGGCGCCGAGGCCGCGACGCCAATCGGGGTCACCTGTCGCCTGTGTCATCGCACGGAATGCACAGCCCGCTCGGCACCGCCCATTGGCCGCCAGATCCTGTCGGATGACGTGCGACGCACAGGCGCTCCGTTCGGGTTTTCCGATACCTGACTACAACCCCTCGCCAGTCACGGCTTAAGTTGCGTTCGTGAAATGTTGCCTCTTGGCCACCCCTGTTTTCCGGGGCAGAACAGCATTGCACAAAGGAAATACGCGTCAGATGGCCCAGCGTAGCGCCGTGGCAAAGTCCACGGACCGTTTTGAACGCAAGCGAGAGGCTATCCTGGATGCCGCGACACGCATTCTGAATCGCAAGGGAATCAAAGGTTTGACCCTCGGTGACACCGCCGCGGCGGTGGACCTGTCGACCACCAGCGTCACCTACTACTTCAAGCGCAAGGACGATCTGGCCGCGGCCTGTATCTCTCGCGGCATCGACACCCTGTTCGAGATCACCGACGCGGCCGTCAAGGCCACAACACCCGCCGAGCGGCTGCACCGGTTTTTTACGGCCTACCTTGATGTCCTGAAGGCGACCGAGGCGGGCGATGCGCCACCGCTGCCGATCATCTCGGAGCTGCGGGCCTTGAGTTCCCCCCGCCACGAAGAGGTGGCCCAGGCCTATGGCCGGCTGTTCCGCAAAGCCCGGCAGATCTTTGATCACCCGGACCTGTGCTGGATGTCGCGCGGGCGGCGCACCGCGCGCACCCGCATGCTGCTGGAACAGGTGTTCTGGGGCGGGGCCTGGTTGGCCAAGTTCGACGTCGAGGACTATCCGCGCATCCGCGACCGGATGGTGGATATCTTCCTGAACGGCGTCGCGCTGAAGGATGGGGACTGGGAACCGACGGCGTTCCCGATGAGCAAGCTGGCGGCGCGGGACGGTCCGGAACTGGCGCGGGAAACCTTCCTGCTGGCGGCGACCCGGCTGATCAACCGACGCGGTTATCGCGGGGCCTCGGTGGACAAGATCTCGGCCGAACTGAATGTCACCAAGGGCAGCTTCTATCACCACAACGACGCCAAGGATGACCTGGTGGTGGTGTGTTTCGAGCGAACCTTCGAGGTGATGCGCCGCGCCCAGCGCCTGGCGATGGAGCTGCCGGGCAGCCAGTGGGACAAACTCTCCGCCTGCGCCGCCGCCCTGGCCGAATTCCAGCTGTCAGACCATGGCCCGCTGCTCAGGACATCGGCGCTGACCGCGCTGCCAGAACAGATGCGGGTAGTGATGGTCGATCACGCCAGCCGGGTCTCCGACCGCTTTGCCTCGATGATTTCGGATGGCATTGCGGAGGGATCGTTGCGGCCAGTCGACCCGTTCATCGCGGCGCAGATGCTGACGGCGACGCTGAACGCGTGTGCGGATCTGGGGGTGCTGGTGCCTGACGTCCGGCCGAAGGCTGCGGCGTCGGTGTTTGTGCGGCCGCTGCTGATGGGAATTTTCGAGCGGTAGGGGGTGGTTCCGCTTCTCACACCTTCGCTGGGACAGGCAGTTTAGGAGTTGTTGCCACTGTCACCGTAACGATCCTCACTATCACGGACCCGGTTTCTCACTCGCCGCCGCGATCAGCGCGCGTTCAACCATTTCCGGCTCGCGCTCGATAACCGTCAGAAGAATTCGCGAAGTTGCATCGACTTGGCGACCTTGTTCCCAGCCTTCGAGGGTTCGGGCCGGGATGCCGAAGCGGCGTTCGAACGCCTTCGGGCTCCGGGCCAGTCTTTTGCGGATTTCCCGGACGCGGGCGGCAGGCATCGGCTCGACGTTCAGGACCGGCAGGGCCACTTCGCCGCGTTTCCAGGCGAGCGCCTCCGTCAGTCCTTCTTCGAGGCGGAGGCCGAATTCAGTTCGACCATCGGGGATCCTTGTGCGGGTCACGGTCAGTCCTCCAGCAACTCATCAATGATTCTCAGCAGAGCTTTGCGGTCGTCATTCGACAGGTCAGCCTTTTCCGCCTTTCCATAGGCGGCCAGTAGAACAAGGGCGTCTCTCGTCTGTATGACAAGATAGATTGCGCGACCGCCCCCGCTCTTTCCTATACGCCGGCTGGGAAGGCCGAAGCGAACCTTGCGGACCCCGCGCAGACCTACGATCCGATCACCCGCTTCCGGGTCAGCGGCAAGGTCAGCAGCCAGAGCCTCAAAGTCCCGGGCCGTCGCCCCGATCCTGGCGAAGTCTCGATCAAAGCCCTTGGTGCGAACGATCTCCACCGAAGCCGAATACGCTTTTCGCGTATCGACCGCAAGTTGATCCTACGCAATCAGCGTATTTCCAGCGAGGGCGCCGGAGTTGAGGTTGCGGTGCCGCGTCACACTCCTGCTCTTACGCTGACGCGATTTCATTTGCGCCAGATTGTCGGCTGGCGCCGCGCCGGTGGCTTGCCCTCTCCACCCACCGCTCTTCGGCGAGAGGTCCCCCTCTCCCACCATTGGCTATCGGATTCACACATCGTATAAATTGTATATATATCAATGAATTGGGTGCGCGGCCTTCTCCCCTTGTGGGAGAAGGTGGCCTGCGTAGCAGGTCGGATGAGGGGTCGATTCCCCTTACAGAATAACACCCTGTTTTACTGGA
>JANNFM010000467.1:0-4052 GCA_031379795.1 Alphaproteobacteria bacterium | reverse complement strand
AGGCCGGCCCGAGGACAGGCTCCACGGGGTGGAGGGGGCGGCCGTGTCTCTGCACCGGGATGGTGATGCTTGTGTCAGCCCATGGCGCACCCGACTAACTGTCAGGGATGTATCTGGACCATAGTGTCAGGACTTTTTCCGGATCGGACTCCCGGCAAGCCCCCTCCACCAGACTTCGTCTGGTCCCCCTCCCCCGACGGGCTACGGGATGCACGGAAGTGATTCCCAGTCTTGATGTGAGCTGATTCAAGGTCCCTCTGCGGAGGGATTGAGATGGCGATGTTTGGGGCGGGGGATGTGCGGACGTCGGCGCGGGGAGCGTGGCTGTTCGATCAGATTGTGTCGCTGGGCACGCTGGTTCTGAAGGATCTGGGGGGTGGCCGGGCGGGAGAGATGGCGGCGCATCGCTATCTGTCGTCGCCGTATGTGACGTCGCAGGGGGTTCTTGAAGCGCTGGGGGCGCGGACGGGTGAGGCCTGTGTCGGGCGACGTGTGGTGGCGGCGCAGGACACCACGGAGGTCAGTTTCCCGGGCAAGTCGGCGGGGGATCGGGGGCTTGGCCCGGGCGGCGACGGCAAGCGCCCGGGGTTCTTCATCCATGCGGTGGTGGCGGGGCTGGGGGGGGGGGGCGCGCGCCTCTGGACGCGGGGGCCGGAGCGGGTGGCCCCTCGGGCGGATCGCGCGATAGCGGACAAGGAGAGCCGACGCTGGACCGAGGGTGCGCAGATTGCAGCCGATCAGCTTCAGGGAGCCTCGCAGGTGGTCGTGGTAGGCGACCAAGAGGCCGATATCTTCAGCCACTTCGCCAACCGACCGGTCGGGGTAGAGCTGTTGGTGAGGGCGCGCCACGACCGGGCTCTGGTGGAAGGTGGGACGCTGTTTGTGCGGACGACGCAATGGCCAGTCCACACTGAGGCTCTGGTGGCGGTGGCGTCGCGCGGACCGGGCGACAAGGGCCGGGTGGCGCAGGTGACGATCCGGTCGAGTCGGGTGGAGATCATTCGTCCGGCCAGCGCGGACGTCGGCTACCCGCCCAGCCTGGAACTTGGCCTGGTGGAGGTCTGTGAGCCGAACCCACCGCCGGGGATCAAGCCCCTGCTCTGGCGGCTGGCCACGACCCTGCCGGTGGAAGGGCCCGCGCAAGCTGCAGAGGCCGTGCGCCTCTACCGCCTGCGCTGGCGCATCGAGGAGGTGTTCCGGGCCCTGAAGAGCGACGGCCTGCGCCTGGAGGAGACGCAGGTGCGCGACCCCGTGCGGATCTTCCGCCTCTCGGCTCTGGCTCTGGGCGCAGCGGCGCGGATCATCCAGTTGGTCGATGCCCGCGATGGCGGCTCACGTCCCATGAGCGATGTCCTCGACACCCACTTCACCGAGGCGGTCGCCGCCCTCAGTCGATCCCGCGCCGGTGGCACGGCTCGCCAGCAGAATCCCCATCCAACCGGCTCTCTCGCCTGGCTCTCATGGGTCGTCGCCCGATACGGCGGCTGGAATTGCTACGGCAAACCCCCCGGCCCCAAGACCATGGCCAAGGGCTGGCAACGCTTCTCCGCCACACTCACCGGATTTGTCATCGCCACCACCGACGCAAATGTGTGAATCCCGTAGGCTAGCGGGGGAGGAGAAAGACGCCTGCGCGAACATAGTCTTCACGGACTCACTTCCGTGCGTCCGGAAGCTCGTGGGGGAAGCCTCAGGGCTTTCAGGCCTCAGACGACCTCTATGCTGAGATGACATCCAGTCGCTGCAGGCCCCGGAAGAACGGCAGCGTGCGCCATTCCGCTGCCGCGTCCGGATCTGCCAGCCGCAGGTTCGGGAATCGGTCGAACAGCCGCACCAGCGCCACCTGGGCCTCCAGCCGCGCCAGCGGCGCACCGATGCAGATATGTGCTCCGCCGCCGAACGACATATGGGACCTGTGTTTGCGGCTGACGTCGAACCGGTCCGGCTCGGGCCAGGCGTCAGGGTCACGGTTAGCCGAGCGCAACAGGACGCTTATGACCTGCCCGGGCTTCATCGGGCAGCCGCCAACCTCCATCTCTCGTGAGGCAATTCGTCCGGAGACCTCAACGGGCGGCTCGAAGCGGAGCACTTCCTCGACCACCGCGTTGATGATTCCGGGGTCCGCGCGAAGTTTAGCAAGCTCAGCGGGGTTCTTCAGCAACAAGCGTACGCCGTTGCCGATCAGGTCTGTCGTCGTCAGGTTTCCAGCCACGAGCAGGGCGGAAAGGTTGATCCGGAGTTCCGCTTCCGACAGTTCGGCACCCGCCGCCTGAAGCTGCACCATGTCCGTGATCAGATCGTCGCGGGGGTCCGTTCGCCGCGCCGCCAGGGCCTCGGTGAAATAGGCGTCCAGCGCGGCGCGTGACACGTCCATGTCGGCCGTTTGCGCTGGTGTCCTCAGCGGGTTGAGGCTCTGGATGATGCCTTCAGACCAGCGACGAAACTCCCCCAGGCGCTCCGGGTCCACACCCAGAATCGCCGCGACGACATCGATCGGTACCGAAACACAGAACCGGTCCATCAGGTCGAACGCCGCATCTGATGGCAAGGCATCAAGCGTCGCATCCACGATGGCTTCGACCTGGCTGCGGCAGCGCGCGACGCGTGCATAGAGGGCCTGGGCCAGCGGTTGCCGGACGCGCGCATGATCTGGATCGTCCAGCAACAGGATGCTGGTTGTCGAGGTGCGGGGCAGGTTGGGGTCGACCCCGGCGATCAGGCTGCGTTGGAAAACGGCGCTCTCTTCGGCCAGAAACGGATCGCGCCACATCTCCCGGTCGTTGACCACGCCGCGCACGTCCGCATAGCGGCTCAGCACCAGACTTCCGGACGAGGCGTCGCGATGCGCCGGGCAACGAGCCCGAAGGTCGTCCAGCAGAACCTGCGGGTCCTCACGATAAACCGGATTGAGTGGCGTCAGCTCGAACAGCGAAGGCAGAGGCCGGTCGGTCATGGTCGTCTGTCCCTCAGCTGCGCTGCAGGTGTTCGGCCAGAGCCTCATAGGCCGGCAGCGACACCCGATCCAGCGGACCATTGCCATTGGCCGCCGTCGGGTGAGAGGCATAGCGCGCGATCACCATGTCCGCGCCCGGCGCGACATAACAGGCCTGTCCATGAATGCCGCGCGCGGTGTAGGCCCCGAAGCGATTGTGCGACACCCACCACTGGTTCCGATAGCTCCAGCCCGGCAGGGTGACGTAACCGGCCTTGGCGAAATGATCCCGGTCCGCACCGCCAGCGATATCCGCCACCACGGCCACGGGCACGATCTGCTGGCCGTTCGCCGCACCGCCCTGGCGCATCATTTCCCCGAAACGGGCCAGATCGCGCAGGGTGGTGTTGAGCGCCGCTCCGCCGATGGCCATGCCCGTCCGGTCCACCATCAGATAGGCGTCTTCCTCAACGCCGAGCTTTTGCCAGATCCGCTCCGATATCTGTTGGGCAAGCGGGGCATCCGCCGCACGTTGGACGATCCAGCTCAGCACCTCGGTGTTGCAGGTCTTGTAGGCAAACGCCTGACCATGCTCGCCTTCCTTGGCCAGGGTTCGCAGGAAATCGATGATGTTGTCCGGACCGCTGACACCTCCCGGCGGCGACCAAAGCCCCGCCGCCGCGGCATAGGCCTGAACCTCGGCCTTGGGGTCGGTGTAGACCTCCGAGTATCGGACGCCGATGGTCATATCCATCACGTGACGCAGGGTCGCGTCGCCGTAGGCCGTGCCGGCCATTTCCGGCAGCCAGGTCACCACCGGCGCGCCGGGGTCCAGCACCCCCTCGTGGGCGAGGGTTGTGGCCAACAGCCCGGTAAAAGATTTGGTCACCGACATCGCGTGGTGAGGGATGTGCGGGGCCAGCGCGCCGCGATAGGTCTCATAGACCACCTTGCCGCGATGGATCACGATCAGCCCATCGGTGTAGTTGACGTCCACCGATTGGCCCCAGGTCATGGCCTGGCCGTCCTGGGTGGTGAACGTAAAGGCGTCCAGATCGTCGCGCAGGTCATAGCTCAGGGCGGCTGCCGCACCGGGTCCGCGCCGGATGACCGCCGTGGG
>JANNFM010000061.1:0-8734 GCA_031379795.1 Alphaproteobacteria bacterium | reverse complement strand
CTTGCGTATCGCAACCCATCACGCCGATAGTGCCCCCGGGTGGTTTCGGTCCAGGCCATGTGTCCTCCATTGAGCTTCGCAACCCAACGGAATCACAACCAATTGAAATCACCCACCTTCTTTTTCAGTCAGCCTCTCAGGGGAATGTTTCCGAACGGGGGATTGCCTGCGATTGCATTGCGCCGATTGTCATCCCGTCAGGCGGGAATTTCGGCCCGCCACACGGCGCGCCAGGCCCTCCAGGGTGTGTCTTGCCGATTCGAACGTCCGGTTTGCGATCAGGGTCAGATGGCGCGAGATCGTCTTCACCAGGGGCAAGGATGTCACGCGGGTCAGCAGGCCGGGGCGGCGGGGCTTGATCGGGTCGGCGACCGCCTTTTCGGGCGGGATGGCCTGCGCCGGGGCCTGATCTAGAGTTGCGGCCGCTGCGTCGGGTCCACCGACAACGTGGGCGGTGACGATGATCGCCAGTTGCAGCTGCTGGTGCCGTGTGCGGACCGCCTTGAACAGCTGGCCGACCAGGGGCAGGTCGGCGGCCCATGGGGTCTGGCTGGTCTGCTGCTGGTCTGTCTCCGAGAGCAGGCCCGCCAGCATGAACCGTTCGCCGTCCCGGAGTTCCAGGGTCGAGGCGGCGCGCCGCGTGCTGAGGGCCGGGACCGTCAGGTTGCCGATCCGCAGGCTGTTGCGGGGATCGAGGCTGCTGACCTCGGCGGTCAGCTCCAGGTGGATCAGGCCGTTGTCCAGCACTGTGGGGCGGACGGCAATGGCGGTGCCATAGGGCTTGAATTCGATGGTCAGGCCGTCGCGGGTCGGCACCGGGAAGGGAAACTCGCCGCCCGCCCGGAAGCTGGCCATCTCCCCTGACAAGGCCAACAGTTGCGGCCGCGCCAGCACCCGGGCCGCGCCCCGCTGTTCAAGGCCGCCCAGCACCGCGGTCAGATCAAGGCCCGCAACTCGCCCCCTGGCTCCGACCCGGCTTTGCGGCGCATCGGCCCCGATCAGGCCAGAGCCGCTTTGCAGGGCGGCACCAGACCCGATGGCGCTCAGATCCAGGCCGATATCGCGCAGGCCGTCCTGGCTGATCTCGATCACCTGGACCTCCAACAGGACCTGGTCGGGTCGGACATCCAGGATCGAAATGACATCACCGCCTGCCGCTTGAGCCGCCAGCGCGTTGGCCAGGGCCGCGGCCTGCGGGGTCGAAACCGACCCGCGCAACAGCAATCCGCCACTCAGGTTTGACACCTTGATGGCCTGACCCGGCAGGGTCGCGGCGAGGTCGTCCTGAAGCTGGACGTCGTCGTAGCCAACCTCGATGTTGACCACCTGCAGCAGCCGGGCGTCGGGTCCATAGACCAGCAGGTTGGTCGCGCCGATCTCACGACCGATGACGTAGAGGCTGTCGGGACCGGCTTGATCAACCGAGGCGATCTCGGGCTGGGCCAGCACGATCCGCTCTACGGTGCCCGTCACCAACAGCGGCGCGGACTTGCCAAGGGCCACGTGCAGGGTCGTGACGGGGCCAGGGTCCGACGGCAGGATTTCGGCGGCGGCGGGCACACTTGAGGCCAGAGCCAGCACCAGCCACAGCATCGCGATGCAACCCCGGACCAGGCCGGGGGCAAGATTGGGATGTGTCAGGCGTCTCAAAGCCGGGCCGGTCGCCGCCAAGGGGGAAGGTCTCGCCACCCTGCACCGCCGCCACCTCAGGTATCGGTAACGGAGGTGGTTAAACCGCCTTAGCAGTTTGTCACAAGTGGGCCTGTAAAACCTGGTCTATACAAGACATTATGATAGTCATTTAATTGTTTGTAATTAAAATGATATTTTCATCTTAAGTAATGTAAAATGGACGCTCGAACTTCATACAGTTCATGACGTCGGCGACGGCCCGGCTGTTTGCGGCCGGATCGCGGGTCCGTTCAGGATTTCGGTGGGGTGACGCTGAAGGGTTGGCTGACGGCCTGGAAAACGGCAAGGGCCTCGCAGGCGTCGGCGTGAGCAGCCAGGGCGGGCCAGCAGATGGCGTCAAACACCTGGGGATGGGCCTCGCGCAGGAACCGCAGGGCGCAGGCGGCCATGATATCCGCATGGCCGATGTCATCGCCGAACCACCAGGCCCCGCGCGTGGCCCGGTCGGCGTCCAGCACGTCCAGCACACCCGCGATCTGGGCATGGCACCGTTCGACCCAGGCCGCCGTGGCGCGCTGGTGGACGACCCGCTCATAGACCAGGCTGACGGCCTTGTCGGCCAGACCGCTGGCCAGGGCGCAGACCTTCAGCGCCGCCCGCCGTTCCAGCCCCGCAGCGGCGATCAGGGCCCGGTCCGGCCCCACCCGTTCATCCAGCCAGTCCAGGATGCTGGCGCTTTCGACCAGGGCCTCGCCGTCGTCGGTCACCAGGGTCGGCACCCGCAGCAGCGGGTTCAGGGTCGCGATCGCCTCAGCGTCGCCGAACACCGACCAGGCGCGGTGCTCATAGTCGAACCCATAGAGCCGCAGCGCCACGGCCACCCGTCGCACGAACGGGCTGTCGTACTGACCGATCAGGATCATGGCATTTTCCTTCCTGTGACCGCAGGACCCGTCAATATGGTCGCCACAGACGATGCTCGCCAGAGTCGGGCGCGGCGGGGGAAAATCAATGTCCAGTCCTGAGCCGGTGGCGTCCCGCCCTGCGACAACGAGGGCCTGAAGGCGATGCTGCCGCTCCTGGGTTTCCTGATGGTCGCCACGTTCATGACCCTGATCATGACGCGCCGCCTGGCGCCCCTTGTCGCGCTGATCGTGGTGCCGGTGGTGTTCGGCGTGCTGGCCGGGCATGGCCTGGACCTGGGTCCCATGATGCTGGAGGGCGTCAAGAAGATCGCGCCGACCGGCGTGATGATCATGTTCGCCATTCTCTATTTTGGCCTGATGATCGACGCCGGCCTGTTCGACCCCGTGGTGCGCCGCCTGCTGGCCGTGGTGCGGGGCGATCCGGTGCGTGTGGTGGTGGGCACCGTGGTGCTGGCGGCTGTGGTCTCGCTGGATGGCGACGGGTCGACGACCTACATGGTCACCGTGGCCGCGCTGTTGCCGCTCTATGCGCGGCTGGGGCTAAATCCGCTGATCATGGCCTGTCTGGTGATGCTGACCAGCGGCGTGATGAACCTGACACCCTGGGGCGGGCCGACCGCCCGCGCCGCCGCCGCCTTGCAGGTGGAACCGGCCGCGCTGTTCCTGCCGATGGTGCCGGCCATGGCGGCGGGCCTCGGCTGGCTGCTGGTGCTGGCCTGGCTCTACGGACGCCGCGAGCGACGGCGGCTGGGGGTGCTGACCTTCGATCACACGGCGCAGGTCGTGGAGGCGGGCGGCCTGATCTCGGTCTCCACCGACCCCGCCGCACGCCGGCCCCGGCGGCTCTGGATCAACGCGGCGCTGACGCTGGCCCTGCTGGTCACCCTGGTCTCTGGCCTGATCCCGTTGCCGGTGCTGTTCATGGGCGGCTTCGCGATCGCCACACTGATCAACTATCCAAAGCCCGACGACCTGCGCGCGCGCATCGCGGCCCATGCCCCCAACGTCATCGCCATGGTCGCGCTGATTTTCTCGGCGGGGATCTTCACCGGCGTGCTGACCGGGACGGGCATGGTCGAGGCCATGCCCCGCGCCCTGCTGGCCCTGATCCCGCCTGAGCTGGGGCCCTGGATGGCGCCGATCACCGCGGCCATCAGCCTGCCGATGACGTTTTTCATTTCGAATGACGCGTTTTACTTCGGCGTCGTGCCGATCCTGGCCGAGGCTGGCGCGCACTACGGGATATCCAAGGAGGCTATCGGCAGCGCCTCCCTTATCGGTCAGCCGTTTCACCTGTTGAGCCCGCTGGTCCCCTCCACCTATCTGCTGGTCAGCCTGGCGGGGGTGGAGTTCGGCGACCACCAGCGGTTCACCTGGCCGTGGGCGGTGGCGACGTGCGCGGTGATGGGGGTGGCGGCGGCGGTGTAGGGGGTGTTTCCGGTGTGGGGGTAGGGGGGCTAGCCAAACAGTTCGCTGTG
Source organism: Alphaproteobacteria bacterium (assembly GCA_031379795.1). Classification (GTDB taxonomy): domain Bacteria; phylum Pseudomonadota; class Alphaproteobacteria; order Caulobacterales; family Caulobacteraceae; genus Phenylobacterium. The sequence goes on along the minus strand of JANNFM010000061.1, from coordinate 4,698 downwards.
GGAGCCGATCCGCAGCAATTCAATTGCGGTTTCTGTCTTCCGATAGATCAACACGAGATCCGGCTTCATATGGCAATCGCGGCATCCTTTCCATTCGCCCTTGAGAGGGTGATCCTTGTTCGCCGCCGGAAGCGGTATTCCATTTGCCAGCAGCTCCGACACGGCCCTGAACACCGCGTCAAGGTCGGCGTGCCGGCCGGCTTTCTCGCGTTTGTAGTCGCGCTTGAACTGGCCGGTGATTTGAAGAGTCAGCATCAGCCGCGTCCTGTTTCATTGGGGGGCGTCGGTGGTGATGATGCGGACGAGGGCGAGCACATTTTATCGCAACACTTTCAGGTTGAGAAAGGTTTGGGATAGATAGTGGCACACTGGATTCCAATGAAAATTGTGTTTCGTCGATTCGGATGGACTGGGTTCAGCGATGTCTTCCGGCCAGCCATGACACGACACCCGTGCAGGCGGCGGCGCTAAGCGTATTTGGTTGATTGACTGAAAAGCGTAGCTACATTGTGGCTACGGAAGTCTTCAGCAGGATAAAGGACGATAGTTATGGCTGCCCTGGATACGGTTCGGGCGCGGATCGACGCCGATCTGAAGCGGGAAGCAACGGCGGCGTTGACGGAAATGGGCCTCACGCTTTCCGATGCAATTCGCCTGATGCTGGTGAGAGTGGCCGCCGACAAGGCGCTGCCGTTTGATGTGCGAACCCCCAACGCCACGACTCGCGCTGCGATCAAGGCCGCCGACAGAGGTGAGCTCACCTCGTTTGATAGCGTTGGTGACCTGCTGGCCGACCTGAACGACTAGGCAGGCTCGATGTAGCTCAGCCAGTCGCGCGACATCGAGGCCGCCATCCGGATTTCGAAGGAGCTGTAGCCATGAGTATCAAGACCGTTCGGTGGGACATCACAGAGCATCTGGGCAGTGAAGCTGAAATCGCGGCCTATCTGGAAGCGGTCTTCGAGGCCGGAGATTCCGATGAAATTCGCGACGCCCTCGGGCATGTGGCAAAGGCACGCGGCATGACGGACCTGGCCCAATCCATCGGCCTTAGCCGGTCGGGCCTCTACAAGGCACTGGGCGAAGACGGCAACCCTTCTTTTGAAACCGTCGCCGCCTTGCTGAAGGCGCTTGGCGTTCGAATGTCGGTGTCGCCGGTATTGCCGACTGTCTGATCGGCTTCAGGACCGGGTGGGGGTTTTTCCAGTACGCGAACTGAAGAGATATAAGTATTGTGTCCTCGGAATACTGGTTTGTGGGGTGATGGGTATCATGTCACCCAAGCTCCTACGCCAGGGTAGGCTTGGGGGTTATTGCAACTGTCACTGTAATTGATAGGGGTCACCCGGTGGGCTTGTAATGACGGGCGTTACGCCATCATCATCTGGTAGAAGCACGAACGGGGAACGGGCGATTCCAGCGCCTGACCGTTTCGGGGGACGCATGGCGACTACGGCGAGGTCTGATTCCCTGGCGCGGAGTTCGATACATGGTGCCCCCGAGGTGCCTGACCTCGACCTCGTGCGCGCGGAACTTTCGCGGGCGCGACAGTTGGCCCGGGCATGGGCTGCGACCATTCCCGAAAGCTGCAGACCGGGGCTCGCAGGCTGCTTTGCGATGCGGGCGCTGCTCGGCTACGCCGCCGTGGCCGCGCCGGATATGGTGGTGGGTGCCGGTTCTGTGGACTTTCGGGTGGCGCTGGATGACGCCGCCGCCGAACTCGCGCGCAGCATAGGGCGCACGGCCGGCAAGCTCCCGAGGCTTGAAGCCCTCCATACAGTCACCAGCCTGTATGCGGCGCTCCTGCCTGAACACTATCGAGGAAAGGCCGGCGCTTTCTATACTCCACCATGCCTGGCCTCCCGGCTCCTGGATCAAGCTGAGGAAGCTGGGCTCGATTGGGCGACGGCGAAGGTGCTGGATCCCGCGGCGGGGGGCGGGGTTTTCCTCGCCCACGCTGCGACGCGCATGCTCGTGGCCCTTGGTGAATGCGACCCCAGGCTTGCCGTGCGCCAGATAAAGAATCGGCTGCAGGGGCTGGAACTGGACCCCCACGCGGCGGCGCTTGCCCAGGTCTCGCTTGAGGTGGTGCTGGCCGAAACCGTGCGGGCGGCGGGCGTCGAATACCCGTCGCTGGTCCACGTCTGTGATACGCTTCAGGAGCCTCCCAAGGCGATGTTGACCTGGTGGTAGGAAACCCGCCCTATGGCCGAGTAACCCTCACCGACGAAGCCCGGCTACGCTTTGCCCGGAGCCTGTACGGTCATGCCAACATGTATGGCCTGTTTACCGATGTTGCTTTGCGCTGGACCAGGCGAGGCGGGCTCATCGCCTTCCTCACCCCGACCAGCTTCCTCGCCGGGCAATACTATTCTGCTCTTCGAGGGCTCCTGGCGAAAGAAGCGCCCCCGGTCGCCATCGACTTCGTGCACGCCCGCAAGGGCGTGTTCGAGGACGTGATGCAAGAGACGCTGCTGGCCGTCTATCGGAAAGGTGGCGAGCCAGTGCGGGCGCAGGTTCACTACCTCAACGTAAAAAACGAGTTGTCGGCGGATGTGAGGCGGAACGGCACGGTCGGCCTGCCGGTGCCCTCGACCAGGCCATGGCTCGCGCCGCGCTCCCCTGAACACACCCGGCTGATTAAAACAGTCGAGGCGATGCCGCACCGGCTCTGTGATTGGGGGTTCTCCGTCTCGACCGGACCGCTCGTGTGGAACCGCCACAAGGGCCAGTTGCGCCAACGGATGGGGGAGGGGGTACACCCTCTGGTGTGGGCGGAAGCCGTGACCCCGGATGGTCGGTTCATCCACCGGGCCGATAAGAAGAACCACGCGCCGTACTTCAAGGTTGAGCCCGGCGAGGCCTGGTTAGTGATCGATGAGCCCTGCGTGCTGGTGCAGCGGACCACCTCGAAGGAGCAGGCCCGCCGGTTGATCGCGGCGGAAATGCCGACCGCTTTCGTCGCCAAGCATGGTGGCGTGGTGGTGGAGAACCACCTGAACATGGTCCGCGCCAACGGCGCGGCAGCCACGGTGAGCCCCGGGATCGTCGCGGCGCTGTTGAACAGCGGCGTGGTCGACGAGGTGTTCCGCTGCATGAGCGGAAGTGTAGCCGTCTCCGCATTCGAACTTGAGGCTCTGCCGCTCCCGGCTCCGGTGGCGCTTGAGGTCTTGGCCCGCCTGATAGGGGAGCAGGCCAAGCCTGCAATGGTCGAGGCTGAGATTCGACGGCTGTATGGGGTCATAAAGTGACCCCGACACTCCCGCCTTATGTGTCCCGCGAGCTTGTGGCGGCGCGACTGCCTGCAATCTTTCCCGAGGGTATCGAGAACCGCACCTATTGCATCCGCCACCTTGCAGCGAGCACGGTCTTCGCCGCCCTCTATATCGGGGCCGTCGAGGGCTACGACGGGGTTCTTGGCCCGGTGCACGTCTATCGGATGACGGAGGAACAGGCCGCCCTTTGGTCAGACGAATCCCGGCTTGCATACGTTGAAACGATCCGACGGAAACAGCAGGTGGCTGGAAAGCGGTGGTATGCCGACAACACCCGCGAGCCCATCCGGGACGAGTCTCTGCGCGACGGCCTGGTCGCGGTGGGTGCCGTTATTCGGAGAGAATTGGCCACCACGTCCGGTTTGCCTCGTTATCTCCTGAAGGCCGACTTCGCAGGCTTGTTCGATCCAGCCCTTGAAGGCGCAAGCCTGGCGGCTGCTATCGCTACATACCAGCGGAAGCATCTGAGCAAGACCGCACTTGCCCGCGTTTCCATCGTCCTCGCTGGAGCGGTCACGAGCGGCGCGGGTGTAACGGTTACCGTTCCCGAACGGCCTGACGCGGAACCTCGCACCGGGTCCAAGTTCCACCATCTCAAAGGCGGTCGTTGAGGTCTTCGCGCAGCGATTCCTGGAAAGTCCGGCGGTCCTTTGGCTGAGCGAGAGCGGCAATAAGGTCGTGCTGCAGGACGACAAACTGGCGAACCAGCTTGGGCTCAAGATCGAAGCGGACAAAAACCTCCCCGACCTGATCCTTGCCGACGTGGGCAGTGACCAGACCTTGATCGTGTTCGTAGAGGTGGTCGCAACGGATGGCGCTATGCACCAGCGCAGAAAAGAGGCCGTCCTTGCGCTGACCGACGCGGCAGGATTCCCCCGCGAACATGTGGCGCTGGTGACAGCTTACGAGGACCGCGAAGGCGCGGGCTTTCGGAAGACAGTCTCGCATCTTGCTTGGGGAACCTTCGCCTGGTTCGCATCAGAACCGGACCACCTGGTTGTTCTTCGAGACGGCTCGGAGAACTCCGCGACGTTGCGGGCCCTGCTGTAGGTCCCGCATCCTTCTTGACCTGCCCCGCCGGTGCCGCCTGCCTATGGTGTGTGGCATCGCATGGCTGCCGGCAGGTTCCAGGCCCGTTACGATTTCTGGGTGACCAAGCCTCCCGCTGGTCTTGACGACCTGGTGAAGGGCGGCGGCTGGGGCCCGAACGGCCACGGAACCCTGACCGAGACGATTACGCTGGCGACAGACCGACAGTCCTATGTCTCGACCCTGACCTACGCGTTCTTCGATGCGGACGGGCGGCCTGCGCCGGGAGGCGGGGCCGCAACGGCGCGCGCCGTGAGGATCGGTTTCTGAGGTTGAACCGCGTGGCGGCAAGCGGAAATGGTGGATGCGACAGGGATTGAACCTGTGACCCCCT